>CBKWLJ010000313.1:0-10927 GCA_966675205.1 uncultured bacterium | reverse complement strand
CGGGACTGCTGTTATCCTATCGCTTTGACGTACTACTTAGACACTCTGGGACCAATACCGCTATATATGGCATAGCTGCGGAAGGACTAAACTGCTCCACATCTAGGCAAGCACTGGTATTGTTGACAAAAATCTTGTGGGAGGGGAATCTTGCCCGTCCCAACGCGAGCAAGTTAAATGTGGAATAGCTGATTAATCTTCTTAAACAGGTCACTTATTTCCCCTAGCTTGGTCTAGAGCGGAAAATTGAGCTGGATCTTAGACACTATCTCCGGTAAGCTACCAATCTGAGAAGTTTTCAGCGTGGCAATTGATCATGCTGGAGACAAATTGCCCTTAAAAATCCGATCGCTTTGAGAACAGTTCCTGCTACCCCATATTTCCTCACGTTACTGATAGGTTTGTTCGCAATCTTGTTGCTGTTGATGTTTCCTACATCCGCATGGGCGGCAACACCAGCACCAGAACGCATTCCCTTAACTTTAGAATTGCTGCAAGAACGTTTAAAATCACCGATTCAAAGCGAAGGGGTTCGGACTCTCGATCTGCGACAACTCATTATTAATTTGCGATCGGAGAATGCAGAGTTTCGCGATCAATTTTACCAACTCGTGCAAGCTCAACTGAATCGTTCCGAAACTCCTCTAGGTTTAGATTTTAGCCACTCTATTATTCAGGGAGAACTGATCGGCAGTAGACTTGGTCTACGTACACCGCTCCATGGAGAGGCGTTATCTCCATTGTTGACGCCAGACGAACAACAACAACTGTTACGCGACCCCCGTCAAGCCTCTCCAACAACACGTATTCCTTCTATTACCGTCTTCCGGGGTGCAATCAAACTGGTACAAACCCGCATCACGGGAACCGTGAATTTCGCTAACACTTTCTTTCTCAACCGGGTAGAAGCTAGCGGTGCTTTCTTCACTCAAGATGTAGATTGCTCAGAAACACACTGGACTCGTGCAATTGATTTTTCCGATACAACTTTTGGTCGAGATGCAAATTTTAGTCAGAGTCTGTTCTTGGCTAAAGCGGGATTTACAAGGGCACAATTTCGAGGCGTTGCCAATTTCCCAGGTAGCACCTTTGAGGAGAAGGCAATTTTTAGTCAAGCGCAGTTTACCCAAGTCGCCAATTTTATGCGATCGCTTTTTCAAGGCTTTGCTGATTTTACCCAAACCCGTTGGCATGACCGAGCTTTATTCAGCAAAAGCCACTTTACTCACCCGCTCTTGCTCACAGAGGCAACCTTTGAAAAAGCCGTCGCTTTCCGGGAAACTCAATTCAATCACTTAGTTAATTTGCGTTCTGTCAGCCTTCTAGAGCAAGTTGATTTTAGTAATGCTCGGTTTTTTAGTGATGCTTACCTCAATGTTGCGGGTTTGACCTTTGATTCTGATCAAGCCAAAATTTTCGGAGATACGGGTGAAATTGGCCGCCGTCTTTCTGTGCCAATGTTGCAAGGCAATGAGGATGTATTGCGTAATTTAGTTCGCAATTTTCGCTCTTTACAACAAATTGCTGATGCTAATCAGTTGGAGTATACCACTCAGCGGCTGAGGCGACAGCAATTAGGATATCGCCTGATCAGTGGGAAGGCGGGGGAACGGGGGAGCGGGGGAGCGGGGGAGATAAGGAGAGAAGTTTCCCCGATGATTGCATCGCCTTTGAATTGGATATTGGACGCTCTATCCTGGCTCGGTTTGAGCTTTTTATTGCTTTTAAGTCAGTACGGCACAAGTTTTTGGATGGTTTTTGGGGTAGGGTTAGTCGCGATCGCTTATTTTGGCCTTCTGTTTTGGCTGGTGGATCGGTTTCGCCGTCGCCACCCTCAGCCTATCGTTCCCAGTGCGTTTGAAACGCCTTGGATGTTGGGAAGTTACGGAATGATGACATTTGCTGGCGTTACAGCGATATTTCGCACGGGAGAGCAACCTTGGCTAACGCTGGCTTGCTTGGGAGGAGTGATTATTCCTGTACCCATGCTATTGCTGTGGCAACTTTATCAACAAGGTCGCTATCACGATTTGATGAATGTGAGTTACTTCGTAGAAGATGGAAGTTTACGCCAGTTGCGCTTGCTGATCGGACGCTTGCCGGTGATGCCTCGGTTTGAGATGTTTCGCGATCGCTATATGCCCATCCTGTGGAACCGCCACTGGAACTGGCTCAACTACTATGACTTCAGCCTCAACAACTTACTCAAACTCGGTTTCAACGATCTTCGCCTCAGAGACGAACATCTTCCCGGCCTCATCTGCGCTTTAGTCTGGTATCAGTGGTGTCTCGGCATTCTCTACATTGCCTTGCTGTTTTGGACACTTTCCCGAACTATCCCTGGACTGAATTTACTGATTTACCTGAAATAACAGGGTGGCTCTCTCATAAAAGCCACGAATGATCGTCATAATATCGATTGATATACACTTTTCTTAATTTTTTCAATATTTCTATTTATTCGTACTTTCGCTAAAGTATTAATAAATCCATAGTTTAACAACCGCTGTTTTTGAAGAATTAAGCAATATTTCAATGCTTTGACTTATATGAAAAGTCTTAATATTGTTCTCCTTCTAAAGGACTACCATTTTTTGGAGATATTTGGTCCTCATTCAATTACACCTTAAAAAAAAGCTAAAATTGAAACAGACAAGACAATCTTAAATTATACTTTTCCTTCTCTGATTAAATTGAGGCTGGACTCAAAGCTC
The DNA here is from genome assembly GCA_966675205.1 of uncultured bacterium. Taxonomy (GTDB): domain Bacteria; phylum Cyanobacteriota; class Cyanobacteriia; order Cyanobacteriales; family Coleofasciculaceae; genus JBFLZA01. The sequence goes on along the minus strand of CBKWLJ010000313.1, from coordinate 8,213 downwards.
TAATTTAATTTCTTGGAAGAAAAGATTTTAACTGAGTGCGGCTGAACTAAAGTTATGAATTGACCCAAACTAGCTTGGATCAAGTCGATATTTCTAGGGTTATCTCTTCTTTCTGAAGTTATTTACTTCTGTCCGGAGGCAGAAGTAGTTTCTCAGTCTATAGAAAGAGTTGGAACAAAGTCTTTCCCAGGGTGTATCACCGAACACATTGAGATACGTTATACGGAAGTCAGTAAAACCCGACTCCAGGTATTCACCTACTGCCCTGGCTGGAAGCCATGTTACCTCTACAACTAGAACAGCAAAGCACTACCTTATTACTGGGTAACGATACCCTTGATGAAGCGCTCTTCCAAGAATTGCCCATTGGCATCTTAGTAATGGAAGGGCAAGGAGAAATTCGCTTTGTCAACCAAGCTGCATTAAATTTATTAGGACTGAGTGGAAGTCAGTTGTTAGGTCACACTCCAGTTGACCCAGATTGGCACATTATCCAAGAGAATGGCAAGCCTTTTCAGCTAAAACTTCAGTCAGTACCTGTACGGGCAAAACATACATTAATGCTTTTGATCAGTCGCCAAGCAGTACGTAATTTGGTATTAGGCGTGTACCGATCAACAATGAACGAATGCCCTTCAGGTTCACTAAAAGGTGAACGTATTTGGCTATCGGTCAATACCTATCCGCAATTAGGGTTAGACGGAAGTGTAAAGCGAATTATTTGCACTTTGAGTGATGTTACTAATCTAAAGGTAGAAGCAAGGCTGACCAAGCTTCATGAGTGTTTTTTGAATCTTGGTTCAGATCCAGATGAAAACATTAATCGGCTGACTGCCTTAGCAGGAGAGCTACTGGGGGGAACTTGGGCACTCTACAATCGACGGCATCAAGATTTATTGTGGTCAGTCGGCCAGTGGAAAACACCACCGGATTACCTTCACGTTGGTGAACCGAAAAACTACATCTGCAATGAAGTGATTGAAAGCGGCAGTAACCAAGTTTTTGTGGTTCAGAACTTGACCAACACCTCATATGCTCATTGCAATCCTTACATTGTGCCCTACCAATTAGAAACGTATGTGGGGCAAGCCGTCAAATGTGAGGGTGAGTATGTCGGTGCCTTGTCGGTTGTGTACCAAAACTTATTTGTTCCGAGCCAAGCGGACAAGCAGCTTTTGGGGATTATTGCTGCCGCTATTGGTGTTGAGGAAGAACGAAAACGGGAAGCAGCCGTTTGGGCAAAAAATGAAGCTAAATGGCGATCGCTAATTCAAACTAGCTCCAACCTCATTGCTATTCTAGAAGCGGATGGAACCATCAAATATGCTAGTCCTGCTATCCGAGGTGTCTTAGGATACAAGCCCAAAGAACTCATTGGTAAAAATATTTTTGAGTTTTTGCATCCCAATGATAGTTCTGAGGCTAAGAACAACTTTCAAAATGCATTAAATCATCCCACCATTGATTTATCCTTAGAGTTTCGATTTCGGCATAAAGATGGCTCGTGGCGTTATCTGGAGTCCACTTATAGCAATTTGCTCATGAACTCACCTGAAACGCGCACAGTTGTCAATTTTCGTGACATTACAGAACGAAAAAACACCGAGCAAGCCCTCATCCAATCAGAAGCCCAACTGAGAGAAAAAGCGACTCAGCTCGAAAATACCTTACACGAACTCAAAGAAACCCAAACCCATCTGATTCAAACTGAAAAAATGACCAGTTTGGGGTTGTTAGTCGCCGGAATTGCTCACGAAATCAACAATCCCGTCTCCTTCATTTATGGCAATATTCCTCACGCCACTCAATACGCGCAAGACCTATTACACTTAATTAAACTTTATCGGCAATATTACCCTCACCCAGTCCCAGAAATACAAGCTGAGACAGAGGCTATTGACTTAGATTTCCTCTGCCAAGATATGCCTAAAGTGATGGAATCGATGCAGATGGGGGCAGAGCGCATCCGTCAAATTGTTTTATCACTGCGGAGTTTTTGCCGTCTCGATCAAGCGGTTAGGGAATCGGTTGATTTACACCAAGGTATTGACAACACATTACTGTTACTGCGGCACCGATTGAAAGCCAAACCCGGACATCCTGAAATTCAGGTGATCAAAGAGTATGGCGACTTACCCTTGGTGGAATGTCATGCTGGGCAAGTGAATCAAGTGTTTATGAATATCCTCACTAATGCGATCGATGCGTTAGAAGAAGTATGGAACAAAAAACTAGAAAGCAGAGGGGAAGAAGAATCTTATAGAATTTCTCTACCCAAGCACCTTTCCCCAACAATCTGGATTCGCACCCAAATCACACAAGAGAATAAAGTCATCATTCAGATTAGTGACAACGGCTCTGGGATGCCTTCTCAGGTACAACAACAAATTTTTGATCCATTCTTTACGACTAAACCTGTAGGTCAAGGCACAGGTTTAGGGTTGTCTATCAGTTATCAGATTATTGTAGAAAAGCACGGTGGTCAGTTGAAGTGCGTTTCGACTCCTGGGGTAGGAACAGAATTTGCGATCGAGTTGCCAGTACAGCAGTCCCAGCAACAAGTCGCATAATCTGAAAATAGGGGTCAGGAGTCAGGAGGCAGGAGTCAGGAGGCAGGAGTCAGGAGTCAGGAGGCAGGAGTCAGGAGTCAGGAGTCAGGAGTCAGGAGTCAGGAGTCAGGAGTCAGGAGGCAGGAGGCAGGAATCTCCGAGAAATTAGACCTCTTGCAAAAGTATTTTTCCGATACTGTTTATGTCAATTCTTGTCCACTGTTCCCCGTTCCCTATCCCCTGTTCCCGACTTCTGCAAGCAGTCTATTGATTTTCATCCATTCGTTGTTACCTCGCGTTCATGGGTGTCTAAACCACAACTTCTCTATTTCCTATGAATTCTGAATTCTGACTCCTGACTTCTGAATTCTGAATTCATTTCATTACCTGCAAAAGCCTAGTCAAAGCATGATCTTCATGGGGATTAAGCTGTCGGTCGAGTAAGGCAATACTAACAGCTTGCGGCAGTGCGATCGCAGCTAAGTCAGGGTCTAGCCCTTCCATTAGCTGATCAAAGGATTGAGGTACTTTCAGGGCTGACTTAATCCCCAAAAGCATCGATTCACTGATTCCCAAGGATTTGAGATGAGGTGCGATCGCTTCCCAATCCACTGCCTCATCGGGACATCCCACTTGAATCACGTAAGCCAGCAATCGCTGTAACTTCCTTTCTTGCTTGGGTGTCATTGAGGGAGTGATGGGGGAAGGCTCAACCTCCGCAGGGTTTTTGTTGAGGTTGGAAAGAATCTGTTGCCAGTCCCTGTCATCGCAGGCTTCCGGCTGGCTTACCATCAGAGATACGCGAATTTTCTGATCCACGTCCGCCTCCAGATGAGTCACCTGAGCGCGTACACCAAGAAATCCCAGCCACTGTGCTACTGTTTTGACTAATGTAGAACGAGTCGATTCACAGCTGGCTAAAAGCCGAATTTGAGTGCGAACCATTGGGCGCACAATTTCTGAAAGCATAGCTGAAGCAGCCTTAAACGTTGCTGGATGTCATCTATAGGTAGTCTTAACCCTTCAGTGGTATTTGATGCTGTGTTTCACGAAACTGTTACACTTTTGCTTCCAGAGACTTCAGGTACTCTGTATTCACTCCCGACTCTCGTGTTAAAGCAATTTTGCCAGTACGAGCAATTTCACGAATCCCGAACTTGCCCAGCACCTGAGCGATTGCTACCATCTTACCTGGGTCTCCCACAACTTCTAAAGTCAGCGACTCCTCGGCGATATCGACGACACGCGCCCGAAACACTTGAGCCAACTCGATAATTTCTGATCGCGTCGAGCTAGAGGCGTTGACCTTAATCAGCATCAACTCCCGCTCTACACAAGGGGTAGTGGTAATGTCTTGTACTTTCAAGACGTTGATCAGCTTGTACAGTTGTTTCGTTAGCTGTTCAATAATGTGTTCATCTCCAGGCACCACCATCGTAATTCGGGAGATGCCCACTTGCTCGGCTGGGCCAACAGCAAGACTTTCGATATTGAAGCCCCGACGGGCAAATAAACCGGCAATTCGAGTGAGGACGCCGGCTTCGTCCTCGACCAAAACTGAAAGGGTATGTTTCATAGGTAGAACAAGAGTTCCAGCACAAGAACTCGGTGAAATATATATCCTATCGCGCTCTATAGCCACTGAAGATTAAATCTTCTTCTTGACAGATGCTACCAGATGCACAGCTCGCTCATTATAGGGGAGAAAATCGAGTAATACTGGAGCTTCACGAGTTATGGGTTGGTTAAAACGACTGTTTGGACTAGAAAAACCGCAAAACGCTCAGGTTAATCCCCCTGCGGCTACCCACCAAGCAACAGCTCAAGCCCCTGCTACTACCACTGGCACCGAAACCATTCCCCCAGAACGAGTGGGTTTAAGCGGAGAATACGATCAAAGTGGTCTTGCTAAGCGGGTTGCTTTAGCTTACGACCAAGACCCTGATTTAGCAGACGAAGAGCGCCTTTGGGTTGCTCAAACGGGTGGTACTGTGGTTTTAAAGGGTCAAGTTACTGACCAAGCCACTCTCAATAAAATGACGTCTGTGGCCAGAAGTGTGAATGGTTGTACTGCCGTAGACACCAGTCAAGTTCAAGTTGGCTAGCTTTTTCTCTTCATCTTTTTCGCCAGGAAATTCCTCAGTTCCACTGCCTTGCTCTGGGGGATGCAAAGTGGTCAACCCTTCACCTCTCTACTACAACTCATGAGTAGGGAGATTTTTTTGTCAGTTTTTGGCGATCGCATATTTGCGGTGCCACCCTATCCCCTCTGTGCTCTGAGATAGAACAAGACCTCTAGCTTAGAAAAACGAAAGATAAAAATCTCATATAACAGAAGAGAGCGCGGCAAAACGTGAGATATTATACTGGGCGAAGGCTGTAAATCCCTAAATTTGCCCATTAGTCCGTGTATCTGCCTAACAAATCAGCATTATTGGAGCTACCGAAACATGGGTTGGTTACAAAGATTATTTGGATTGGAAAAACCCGAAAACGCTCAAGTAAATCCTCCAGTGGCAGCTGAAGCCTCAGCAGAAGCTGGCACCGAGGCAATTGCGCCAGAGCGAGTGGGTTTAAGTGGGGAATATGATCAAAGCGGTCTGGCTAAACGAGTTGCATTGGCTTATGATCAAGACCCTGATTTAGCAGACGAAGAGCGCCTTTGGGTTGCTCAAACGGGTGGTACTGTAGTTTTAAAGGGTGAAGTTACTGACCAAGCTACCCTTGATAAAATGGTTTCTGTTGCTCAAGGGGTTAACGGTTGTACTAATGTAGACACCTCTCAAGTTGCTGTTGGTTAATTTTTGTTCTCGAAGCTCTTGCACTTTGATTAACACAGCTTTTTAGCTTAAGGTGGGCACTATTTCGGCGAGATTGAAACCTCAAGTAAATGTTACTGAGGAGTGCTCACCCTACAGTTTTTGAGAGGGGCGCAAGATATTTGTTTTCTGGTGAAAGTTAGTAGGTTTAAGACAATTTGGTCTAAGAAACTCTTTACTGCAAATTGTTAGTAGAGAGTTTTTTATTTGAATTTATGAGTGTTATATCAATTCGCGATGAAGAGGCTACACATCGATCCCCCCTAACCCCCCTTAAAAAGGGGGGAGCAGGAAAAGCATTTGTAGCAAGCATTTAGAGAATTGGTATTAGCGATTATAGAGCAGTGGCTAATTCCTGTCGCTTCAAAATTACCATATTGGAGCCAACAACTGGGCTACGAGCCAGAAGTATTCCTTTGAGATCAGTAATTTCCAGTTTGCTGAAATCCAATTCTCTAGATCGACGCAAGATTTCGTCGGCTAATTTGTTTTGTTGAGATTCTTTGAGGTTGTACCAGCCATCACTAACTCGAACAATTAGGCGACTGCTCAAGAAGTTAGCTTCGACTGATTGAATTAATCCATTCCCATAACGCTCAGTAATGTTAGCAACTTGCTGCTGTACGGCAGCTACTATGCTTTGCTCTGGGGTGAGTTCGGGTTCAGGAAGGGGTTCCACAGCCACGGGTTGCGGTGCTTTAGGCGCTTTCAACTCAGGAGGAGCTTCAATGGTATTTGCAGGAGCTTTTGCCTCTTGCGTTGGTGTCTCTGGGAGAAGTGCTGCTGTTGTGATTAGAATAACAACAACAAGTCCTGCGATCGCACCCGTTAACGCCCAATCGGAAAGCTTCTGATTCCACTTGGCTGGGAGAAAAGAGCGGACTCTCGCCAATGTAGCATCCCAAAACGCCTGCACTTTGTCATAAGTGGGCAATAAGCGATCGATAAGTCTTGGCTTCGTTAACTCGGGTATTTCTTGCTCAGCAGGCTTCTTTACTACTGGCTGTGATTTAACTGTTGAGGCATTGGAAACCGTGGGTTCTGACGTTACTGGCGGTGTCTCAGAAACAGTTGATTCTGGTGGTGTCTCAGAAACAGTTGATTCTGGCGGTGTCTCAGAAACAGTTGATTCTGGCATTACTTTCGGCGTATCAGAAATCACATCTTCTGGTGTAGCAGGCTGTGTGTCAGAAACACTGAGTTCTGGTACTACGGGCGACGTATCCGAAACAGGCAGTTCTGAAGGAGAACTTACACTTTGTGGTTCTGGTGTCGCTGGCGTCACATCCAAAACAGGTGAAGGTTGTGGTTTTGTTGCCGGAGGCTCGACAGGAGCAGGACGTTGTCTAATGGGTTCTGTTTCTAGTTTTTGGATCACGCCTTCGAGTAAGTTTACTGTTCCTCGCAGGAGTTTGATACTTTGAGCCTTCACAAACGGTTGCTTGGGTTTCTCCATGCGCTGAACTTGATCGAAAGTTGTTTCTGAGTCTATCTGCGATCGCTCTGCCGCCGCAGGAGTCGGTGGGGTTTGAGGCGACGAACCTTCTGAGTTTGGCTGCTTGCGTTGCTCTTGTGACATTAAATCTCCCTCCCAGGCAGCACTGTTTTACTAGAAATGCTATAAATTTTTACGAAAATCTGCCATTACAGCACAATCTATCACTTCCCCTAGACTCACCTTCGATCAAAAAGCTAAAGCTCTAGGCGCAAATAAAATTAAAATCGGCATAAACGAGTGGTGTTATAACAGCAACAGGTTTAGTTATACCAAAGTTTAAATTTCCCTAACTTTTAGTGTGATTCCTTTATGAGCCTTAAACGCCGTCAATTTCTTGTTTTAAGTGGACTTAGTGGCCTAGGTTTAGCTGCTTTCGGCAAAATCATCCACAGCCAATCTGCTCAAAGTAATCATACTGCGAGTAACCCTCCAACCCTTGTCTCGGAAGCAAAAACATCAAATGGAGCCGATGCCCTGTTAACGCCTGTAAAGGGGCAACCCTTACTACGATTTGTCTCTGTAGCCGATACGGGAACGGGTGCAGCCGGACAATATGCTGTAGCGGCTGCGATGACTCGCTATCATCAACAGAATCCTTACGACTTGGTTATCCTGGCGGGAGACAATATTTATAACAATGGTGAGATAGAAAAAATTGACGCAGTTTTTGAGCGTCCCTATCAAGCGTTGCTGCAACAGGGAGTGAAGTTTCAAGCCGTTTTGGGCAACCACGATATTCGCACCGACAATGGTGACCCTCAAGTCCGTTATCCTGGCTTCAATATGCTGGGGCGTTACTATACTTTTCAGCGAGGGGATGTACATTTTTTTGCCCTCGACACGAATCATAATGCTGACTGGAAGGCTCAACTTCCTTGGTTAGAACAAGAACTCAGTCGTAGTAATGCACCTTGGAAGGTGGTATTTGGGCATCATCAGATTTACTCATCTGCTCACTATGGGGTGAATCATGAATTGATTAAAACGCTGACTCCCCTTTTTCAAAGATACGGTGTGCAGTTGTATATTAATGGTCATGATCATGTTTACGAGCGAACTCAGCCGATTGAGGGCACCACTTACTTGATTTGTGGGGCTGGAGGGGGAACTCGTCCTGTTGGGCGTTCGGAATGGACAGCGTATTCAGCAGAACGGTTGAGTTTTGCGGCTTATGAGGTGTATCGAGATCGCATTCTGATCAGTGGCATCGGCACCGATAATCAAGTGTTTGATCGGGGTATTATTCCGTTGCAAGTCTTGTGAATGGTTTTATCGTTAATCTGAAAATAGGAGTCAGAATTCAGGAGTCAGAATTCAGGAGTCAGAATTCAGGAGTCAGAATTCAGG
>CBKWLJ010000312.1:0-11029 GCA_966675205.1 uncultured bacterium | reverse complement strand
TCCCCGCGTCTCCGTGTCAATCTCAGCTACTATCTTTGAACGCAACTCGGTATCAAATATAATCCCTTTCCCCTTTCCCCCGACTTGGAGCAAGAAGTCTATTGTTGACGCTGCGCGATCGCCCATACCGTCAAACTCATTGACTTCTCAATCATAGTTAGAGATTATTGAGTTTAATTTTCATTAACGCTCTTCAATCCTTTTATCTGTTATGGGTTTTGACCTGACTGCCCAAGAAGTTGATGAAATCTGGATGGAAGCTGAACAGCACTGTCCGCCTGCCACTTCGATCGATCGCCTGGAAACGATTCGCACTGTGCCCTCGCGACTGGGCACTGGCTATAAACGGGATATAGAGCTATGTCCAGGTTTAGAATTATCTATCTTCAACGAAACCTATCACGAAGACCTAACATTTCGAGGGCTGGAACATTCACACCTGGTGCAGTTTATGGTGCATCTGTCGGGCGTAGTGGATAGTGGCAGTTTTCTCTATCAGGATGCAACCCAAAGTTACATTGGTGGTAACGGTATTCAACCACCAGTTACTAACTCTCATTCGGCTAATCTGCCCGAAGTTGGAGTCGATATTCACTTGCAGCCACATCTATTCAGACAGCTTTTCGCCACCCCGGCAGGTGAACTTCCCTCTGAGTTGCAACCCTTGGTAAAAGGTGAGGATTGGCAGCAGGTATTTTCGCCGAAAACGACAGAGGCCATGCGATTAGTGGTACGGCAAATCATCGACTGCCCGTTTTGGGGGATGACTAAGCGACTCTACTTGCAGGGCAAAGTGTTTGAGCTGATGGCCCTTCAGCTTGACGACATTCTAAATCAGGGAAGTGCGGCTTCATTTACGTCGCTAAAGACTGATACGGTGGCTCGTATTCACTACGCGGCGGAGATTTTGCGATCGCGCCTAGAAAATCCCCCAAATCAAACTGTGTTGGCACAGCAGGTGGGCATGAGCGATCGCACGCTGCAAAAAGGTTTTAAGGCGGTATTTGGCGTGACACCCTTCGTCTATTTGACTCAACAACGGATGAATCAGGCAGAGCAACTGCTGCGTCAGCGCGATCGAACTGTAGCAGAGGTATCGAATCTAGTGGGCTATGCGAACCCTGCCCAATTTGCGGCAGCTTTTAAGCGGCAGTTTGGCGTTAGCCCTAGCGAATGCCTGCGCGGAAAGAAAATTGCTCAAAATTCGGTTTCGGGGTGATGGTGCGGTTTTGGAGTAGATGCGATCGCCCCCAAGTCTTTACACTCAGTTCTACATAAATAGGAATCCTTCGCAATTGAAGGCTCAACGTTGGTGTGTGAGGACTGTGATGACAACAACGAAGCTTTGGTTAACGGCGCAGTTGGCAGTAGTGTTGAGTATCGCGGGAAGTGTGATCGCGGCAGGCTCTTGGCCCGTAGCAGCACAAGAAAGCGAAAGATTAGAAGAATCGGGGAGTAATAGAGTAGAGGAGTTAGGGAGTGACGAAAATACCACTCCATTAACCTATCACCCCATCACCCCGTCACTCCTTTCCAATTTTGATCGACCAGCAACAACGGTTAAAGACTGGATTGCTCAGATTAATCAATCGCTAGTTCAAATCACACAAGTGCGGCTAAACCCAACTGATGCAGGGTTAGAGGTGATTTTAGCAACCCGAGAGGGAGATCAACCCACGTTCACCACCTCAGTCATCGGGAATGCTTTGATCGTCGATATTCCCAATGCGGCATTGGCGTTACCCGGTGGCGAGTCGTTTCAAGCGGTGAACCCGGTTGAGGGAGTGGCGTTGGTGGAGGTGACAAGTCTTGGAGCACCGAGTGTTCGAGTAGCGATTACGGGAGCGGATGCGCCACCAACGGCTAATGTGCGGACCGCGGTTGAAGGGCTGGTGCTAAGTGTGACTCCAGGAGTAGCAGGCGTTGAGGAAGCCGAGGAGGATACGATCGAAATTGTGGTGACGGAGGAGGGCGATGATGATTACTATGCGCCGAATACCAGTGTAGGAACGCGAACGGAGACCCCTTTACGGGATATTCCTCAATCAATCCAAGTTATTCCTCAACCCGTGATTGAGGATCAGAATGCTTTACGGTTAGGAGAAGCGTTGAGAAACGCCAGTGGAGTTGTCACCACAACTGGACGTGCCCAAGAAGGTGATGGAGTCTATATCAGAGGATTTGGTGGACCGTTCAACTCGTCATTTCGCAGAAATGGGTTAAGAGATCAAAATGGTCCATCTGTCATTACTGATCCGGTCAACATTGAGCGCATTGAAATTTTGAGAGGTCCAGCGTCTGTCTTGTTTGGGGAAGGCAATCCGGGGGGAACGGTTAACATCGTTACCGAACAACCGCTTTCAGAACCGTTTTATGAAATTGAAGCTACGGTTGGCAATTATGATTTTTATCGAGGTGCCATTGATATTTCAGGACCACTCAATCAGCAAAGAACGGTTTTGTATCGGCTAAATGCTGCGGCTCAAACGTCAGGGAGCTTCATTGACTTCTTTGATGAGGAGCGTTATTTTATCGGACCCAGTCTCGCATTTCGTTTGGGCGATCGCACTCAACTAACCTTGGAAGGGGAATATCAACAGACCACAAGTCTAGGTTATTTTGGCTTACCCGCATTGGGAACCGTGATTGACAATCCCAATGGAGAAGTTTCATTAGATTTTTTCACTGGAGAACCTGACGCAAGCGAGTTCAATATTCGTGTGTACCGAATTGGGTATAACCTGGAACATCGCTTTAGCGATAATTGGCAAATTCGTAATACGTTTCAGTTAACCGACCGGGATTTTAATGGGCTGCAAATCGGGTTAACAGGTGTCCAATCCGATAACCGCACTTTCGACAGATTCTACTTTAATAATTTAGAACCGTTTTCAGTTAGAACCTATACTCTAGATACCTATGTTTCTGGTAAATTTTCGACTGGCAGTATTCAGCATCAACTGGTTGCAGGATTTGATCTATCCAGGGCAGAAACTCGTACAGATGGTATTTTTGGTGATGCAGGTTCTTTAGATTTGTTTGATCCAGTTTATGGGCGACCTCTGGGTTCCGGTGATCCAAACCGATCGCTCCAGACCAATGATGCACTAGGTATTTACCTTCAAGATCAGGTTAGCTTCACAGACAATTTGATTTTGCTGGTTGGAGGACGATTCGATATCGTGAACCAAACCCGTGAGGATTACATTGCTGATTCAGAAACGTTTCAACAAGATGAAGCATTTAGTCCCCGTATTGGTATTGTTTATCAACCCATTGAACCCATTTCCCTCTATGCCAGCTACAGCCGGTCGTTCCAACAGGTTGTCGGCGGCGCGCTTGACAATACCCTTTTTGAACCAGAGCGTGGAACTCAGTATGAAATTGGCATCAAAGCAGAGTTGACCAATCGGTTATCGGCAACACTAGCTCTGTACAATCTGACTCGCACAAATGTTTTAACCGACGATCCAAATAATCCTATATTTTCAATTCAATCGGGTAAACAAAGAAGCCGTGGGGTTGAGTTAGATGTTGCAGGTGAAATCTTACAGGGTTGGAATATCATTGCAGGCTATGCTTACACCAATGCTCGTGTGGTTGAAGACAACACTTTTGAAGAAGGGAATCGTTTAGATAACGTCCCTGAACATAGCTTCAATATTTGGTCAACCTATGAAATTCAGGAAGGAGATTTAAGAGGATTAGGATTTGGACTAGGATTCTTTTTCATTGGCACTCGTGAAGGCGATTTAAGCAACACCTTTGAACTACCTAGCTATCTCCGAACCGATGCTGCAATCTACTACAGGCGCGATCGCTTTAGTGCTGCAATTACCTTCAAGAACTTGTTTGATGTTGACTATTATTCAAATGCACTGAATCGGTTCCGGCTTTATCCAGGTGAACCTTTCACCGTTCAAGCAACCGTTTCCTGGCAGTTCTAGCTTTTCTTCAAGCAAAAAGACCCCTATCTATCACGAGCACGAAACCGCTCTACCCAAGAATCTTAGAATTGACTTGAGGTGTCAAAAGGTGACGATACGATCAATCATCCGTTGGTTCTTATTAGGAATTTTAGGATTTTCTCTACTGATTTCCTGTCGCGATCGCCAAAGTGAGGGCCGTTCTTCTCTTGAACAACCTATTGCTGAATGCCATGTTGTTCAGCACTCTCTTGGGAAAACCTGTGTCCCTGTTAGTCCTAAACGTATTGTCACACTGTCTCTACCCACCCTGGGTCATGTACTAAGCCTTGGCATTAAACCTATTGGTAGTACATATATCTATGACAAGTATTTTTTACCCTATTTGAAAAATAGGTTGAATGGAATACAGACGCTAGGAAATGATGAACCTAATCTTGAGCGTCTACTGTCACTCAAGCCAGATTTGATTGTTGGCTTAGATTGGGTAGAAGCGATCTATCCTTTACTCTCAAGAATTGCGCCAACTGTTCTAGATGATTGGGGTGGCACTGAAAACTGGCGAGATCATTTTAGCTTTGTGGCTGAGGTGTTGGGAAAACAGGAAGAGGCACAACAAGCTTGGAATCGTTATTATCAGCGGATTGAAGACCTCAAAAAAGCTTTAGGCGATCGCTACAGCGCTAAAACAATTTCTCTGGTTTTTGTAGCTCCGGGGGTAATATTCAGCGAGGCAAAGGGTTCATTTCCAGACTCCATTCTTAAAGATGTTGGATTGCAACGTCCAGATACCCAGGATGTCATCGTTCCTGACTCACAACTACAGTTTGGTGAAGAGTCCCTAGAGAAAGCAGACGGTGACATCTTATTCATCGGAGGATTAACTGAGGATGACCAAAAAATACTGGAGACCATTAAACAGAAGCCACTCTGGCGAAAACTCAAAGCGTTCCAGAACGGTCAAGTTCATGCCATAGATTACATGACCTGGAGAGGGGGCAATCTAATCGCCGCTGATGCCGTAATTGATGATCTATTCAAGTATTTAGTCAACACCCCCTAAACTGATGCTTAAACACACCCTCTTCGTCTGCCAATCCTGCCATCGTTCTTCCGAGGAACGCCCTAAAGATCAACCTACTGATGGCGATCGCCTACTCAAACAACTCAATATTTTACGCACTGAGCAGCTAAAGTCTGAAGATTTTGAAATTCAGCCTATAGGTTGCTTGTGGACATGCGACAAACCTTATGCTGTTGCCTTTTCCGCTCCCCACAAACCCACTTACTTGTTTACTACTTTGCCAACTGATGAAACAGCTCCTTCCCTGCTTAAGTTTGGCCAACTCTATCTTGATAGCAACACAGGTGATATCCCCTGGAAGCAGTTTCCTGAAATGTTGCAGTCGGTGAGTATTGCGAAGATTCCGGCAGTGGGATGAGGGGGAATAGGTAGATGAGCAATCGGCGATACTCTCTACCCACCAATCGCATCTCGAAACTCCATGACCGCATCAAACTGTTTTTCAGGCTTTACATATTGTGCCAACCAACCAATATCCAATAGTTTGCATCTTATGGCAACTCGCGCTGCTCAACCACTCCTGCGTCTACTGAGGTATGGCAAACCTTACCAAGCCCAGATTTGGGGAGCGATCGCAACCTCCATGCTCAACACCATCTTTGACCTTGCTCCCCCCTACCTAATTGGCATTGCCATTGATGTCGTTGTTAACGAAGAGAACTCCCTGATTGCTCAATTGGGCATCACCAGCATCACCGGACAGCTAGCAGTGTTATCCCTGCTGACTCTGCTAATCTGGAGCTTGGAGTCGCTGACCGAATATGCTTACAGCCGTCTGTGGCGTAACCTGGCTCAGACCCTTCAGCACGAATTGCGAGTCGATGCATACAGCCACCTGCAAGAGCTAGAGCTGAGCTACTTTGAAGACCGTAGCTCCGGAATGCTGCTATCGGTGCTCAATGACGACATCAACCAGCTAGAGCGATTTCTTAATTTCGGTGCCCACAACATTGTGCACTTTCTCACCACCGTTCTCTTGGTCGGCAACACGTTTATTGCCCTGGCTCCAGGTGTGTCCTGGTGGGCGATGGCACCCATTCCCTTTGTCGTCTGGGGATCAATACTATTTCAAGCCAAACTAGAGCCACGCTATGCTGATGTGCGCGAGAAAAATGGGTTGATTAGCAGTCGGTTGACGAACAATCTGTCGGGAATTGCCACCATCAAGAGCTACACAGCAGAAGCCTATGAACGCGATCGCATCTATCAAGAAAGTGAAGCCTATCGTCGCAGTAATGGTAGGGCGATCGCCCTCAGTGCTGCCTTTGTACCCCTGATCCGGATTGTGATTCTCATGGGATTTACGGCTACTCTGTTTCTGGGAGGGATTGCCGTTGCCAATGGTCGCTTATCCGCAGGCACCTATGGTTTCCTGGTGTTCATCATTCAGCGATTGCTCTGGCCCTTTACGGATTTGAGTGAGCTGATGGATGAGTATCAGCGGGCGATGGTCTCAGTGCGGCGGGTGATGAGCTTGCTCGATACACCTGTCTCAATTCCTCAGGGCGATCGCGCCCTACCGCTCAGCACCGTTCGAGGAGAGGTGCAATTTGATGATACGACTTTTGCTTACAACGGTCGTAACCCTGTTCTCAATCATCTCTCCCTACAGGTTCCAGCCGGAACCACAATTGGTATTGTTGGTGCAACCGGTTCGGGGAAAAGTACGTTAATCAAGCTCTTGCTCCGGTTTTATCAAGTGCAAAGCGGACGCATTTTGATCGATGGAATTGACATTCGAGAACTCAACTTATTGGATTTGCGCCAATGCATGGGCTGGGTGAGTCAGGATGTGTTTTTATTTCACGGTACTGTTGCTGAAAACATTCGCTACGGCAGTTTTGATGCGACTCGCGAGCAGATTGTTCGTGCGGCAAAATTAGCGGAAGCTCACGAGTTTATCGAGCAATTGCCTCAAGGCTACGATACGATCGTGGGAGAACGAGGGCAGAAGCTTTCGGGAGGGCAGCGACAGCGATTAGCGATCGCCCGTGCCATCCTCAAAGACCCACCGATTTTGATTCTCGATGAAGCCACATCTGCCGTGGATAATGAAACTGAAGCAGCGATTCAGAAATCTTTGGCGAAGATTACGCAGAACCGAACGACGATCGCGATCGCCCATCGCCTCTCCACCATTCGTCATAGTCACTGCATCTATGTGATGGAGAGGGGTCAAATCGTTGAGCAGGGAACACATAAGGAACTGCTAAAGCTCAACGGCATTTATGCAGGACTGTGGCGGGTGCAGTCAGGTGTTGGATTGGCTAAACCACTGGCAACGAGCGAATGATTGAAATCGAAGCGATCGCGACCGAATCAGACCTCAACTACAACATTGAATCTGACTCTGATCGTATAGCTGTCGCCATCAAGGTTAGGACAGATTAATCATCTAAAACGACCACGTACCAACAATAAATATAAAAGCCCTTTGCCCTATGCCTTCTGCTTTTGGCTATAAGCAAAAACCGATGCCTGTCATCGGCATCGGTCATATAAAATTGGACAGGAACGAAATGACTCATTGCTTCAAGCAACAACCGACGCTTGAGTCCGAGCAAAAATCATGCGCCCTGCTGAAGTTTGTAGCGCTGAGGTGACAACGACTTGTACCTCATCACCGACGCGATTGCTGGCTTCTTCAACCACAACCATTGTGCCGTCATCAAGATAGCCAATTCCTTGAGCAGGTTCTTTGCCTTCCTTGAGGATTTTCAGCTCGATACTGTCACCGGGTAAGTAAATCGGGCGTACCGCTTGAGCGAGATCATTGACATTCAAAACCTGCACTTTCTGTAAGTTGGCAACTTTACTAAGGTTGTAGTCATTTGTCATCAGTGTGCCATTGATTTCCTGAGTAAAGCGCACCAATTTAGCATCGACTGTATGCAAGTCTTCGTAATCCGCTTGGTGAATAACCAGACGCTCAGGATAGGCTTCTCGCATCCGATTTAGGATATCCAATCCTCGGCGTCCCCGAACTCGTTTTTGATCGTTAGCAGCATCAGCGAGTTGCTGTAACTCCTGCAAAACAAACTGCGATACGATAATTTGCCCATCAATAAAGCCAGTTTTGAGCAACTCTTCAATCCGACCATCAATGATGCAGCTCGTGTCTAAAACCTTGCTAGACGCGGGTTTGAGCGTACCTTCTGCTACCAGAATGGTTTCCAGGCTATTTGGGTTAATCAGTCGCAAGAATGCACGACCATGAGTATCAGCCAGACTAACGCCCAAAAAGGCAAACATCACACTGCCTAAAATGGCAGCTAAGGGCTTAATAAAGCCAAAATCATTGGGGATTGGTAGCAAGAAAATAGGAGCCAGCATCAAGTTGGCTAATAGCAATCCCAGCACTAAACCGACTGCCCTTGTCAGAATCACCTCAATCGGCAGTTTTCGCACCTGTGCTTGGAAGCGTCGATAAGTAACCTGTACCGTTAATCCAACGGCAAATCCGATGATGGCACCAAAACCAGCAGTAGTCCAGCGTAAAGCTTCGAGATTAGTAACCTGGTCTTGGACGTTGTGAGGCAGCAGTTCAACACTGTCAAACCCGATTCCTGCTGCTGCTAGGATAAATAAAAGGATAATGACGAAATCAAGCATCGTTCTAATCTGAGTAATTTGTGGGGTAATTCCATAGGGAATTTAATAGACTTTCTTGGGTGATATTTGCCAATCAGGTTCATTATATCTTTCACCTCCTCTTTGTTCTCTTGTGCCTATTGGCTTAGATCTACCTGAAGTTTGGCGCTATCCCTAACCCTAGCTGTCACCATGGCAGGTCTACCTTGTAATGAAATCCTGACTCAAGCTTTCTGTTTCTAGAATTTCACCTGCTTCAGAGATTCTTTAACTCAGTCACTGTGTAGCCATAAGATAGAGCAAAAACTCATTAAATTGATTAGGCTTGAATCAAAAAATTCAAATTTATTGAACAATCCCAGTCTTGCGGTGAAACAAAGTGGTTAAATCCTTACAAAAAGCTGAGAAAATTATCAATTCTATAAGTCCGAGTTCGGCCTATGTTCATATTCCCTTTTGCCGACGTCGGTGTTACTACTGTGACTTTCCGATTTCTGTAGTAGGAGATCAAGTGTCAGGTGGCACTTCAAGGACTATAGAGCAGTACGTTGAGGTGCTGCGGACGGAAATAGAAACAACACCTTCTACTAAGCGCTCTCTAGACACTGTTTTTTTTGGGGGAGGGACACCATCTCTGCTATCTGTTGAACAGCTAGGACGTATTTTGGAGACCCTGGATGGGCATTTCGGAATTGCTACTGGGGCGGAAATTTCGATGGAAATGGACCCAGGAACATTTAATCTAAAACAGCTGGAAGGATATCAGGCTGTTGGGGTAAACCGAATTAGTTTAGGAGTTCAAGCGTTTCAGGATGAATTGTTAAGGATTTGCGGGCGATCGCATAACGTTAATGATATCTTTGCAGCAGTGGAGTTACTTGGCCAAGTAGAGGTTCCCGACATTAGCTTGGACTTGATTTCTGGTTTACCTCATCAAACGATAGAGCAATGGCAGGAATCTCTAGAAGCAGCTATCCGCTTGGTTCCCACTCATATTTCCTGCTATGACTTGATTGTTGAGCCTGTCACTCCTTTTGGACGACAGTATCATCCGGGTACTAAGCCTCTACCCACGGACGAAATGAGCGCCCAAATGTACCGCCTCGCTCAACAAGTACTCACTCGTGCAGGTTACGAGCATTATGAAATTTCCAATTATGCTTTACCAGGTCATCAATGCCGTCATAATCGAGTGTATTGGGAAAACCGACCTTACTATGGTTTTGGAATGGGAGCAGCGAGCTATATCCAAGGGTGTCGATTCACTCGGCCCCGAACCAGGCGAGAATATTATGCTTGGGTGCAACAGCTCATTGAGGTGGGTGGTGCTTGGAATTGCCCAGAACTTACACAAGAGGATGTTTTGCTAGAAACTCTTATGCTAGGACTACGCTTAGCAGAAGGACTCAATCTCTATACCCTAGCTCAACAGTTTGGAGAAAACACCTTAAAACAAATTTTGCTCGCCTTACAAGGCTACTTTCTTGAGGGCTGGGTAGAAGTAGTAGAAATAGGAGGAAATGCGATCGCGTTCACCAATCCTCAAAATCTACCCAAGACTGGATATCTCCGGTTAAGTGATCCAGAAGGTTTCTTATTTTCTAATACTATTCTTGCCGATTTATTTAGCCAGTTGAATTAGTTTTAAGAAAAATTTCCAAAAAGTCATAATAAAACTGGGCAGATGAAGATTCTGGCACAACTAGACGTTTATTTGAGGTGATTCAAACTAGGGTGGGAAAAGAAGGCTTTCACTGATGCTTATACATCCGGAGCAACTGATACAAACTGTGTATCCAGTTAAGGAGCTTTCTTTCTAGCAACTAGCCCCGCCTCCAACATGGTTAAGTATTACTGGATGAACCAGGCTGCTGGATACAGAATGATTACGCTGATGGAGCAAGATGAAATTGCAGCACTAGGCACTTCCCTACGGCTGATTGATCAGAGACTATTGACCCCAACTCAGGAGGAGGACACAACTAGAATCTGGTATCAGGGTGGAGAGCCTTATTTTGATATGTTTGTAGAACTACGCCAAGGCAAGATAGAGTGGTTTCAATTTACCTTGCGTGGTCAAGTCATTTCATGGAACTCTCAGCATTCTAGTTGGCAAACGGGGATGACGAATGAAAAGCGGACAGACGACCTTACATTTTATCCGGCTAGCAAAGTGATTGAGAGCGACAAAAATCCAGATGCTCAGTTTATGGAATTGGTTCGTTCAATCTTGCAAACCCGCGCTGGTGAAGAGATCTTTGACAAAGTGTTAACCCTGTTCAATGCTCAGGACTAGGGCTGTATGAAGCCCGTGTTCATCAGAAGTTACTTAAGATGGACATCCCTAACGCTTTTGGTTTTGTGGAACTCCAACCAATTTCCTCTAACCGACCGGTAGAAATTCGTCCTTGTTCTGCAATAATGGCAG
>CBKWLJ010000311.1:0-11048 GCA_966675205.1 uncultured bacterium | reverse complement strand
ACAAAAGTGGGAGTGAACTTCAACTCACCCTGGAGACGAAAGCTGGCGATGAGCGCCCGCAAGTTTTCACGGTGAGCCGTGGCAATGATTTAGTAGCAGATATTGCTAATACTCAGCTGAGCTTGAGCCAAGGAGATGACTTTCGGCAAGAGAACCCGATGCCCGGTATTACTGCGGTTGTCGTTAACCAGCTCGATGCCAACAGTGTTCGAGTCACTGTCAGTGGTGCCAACAGCTCCCCTACGGGTCAAGTTCTCCAACAGGGACAGCAAGAAATTACCTTAGGTATCAGCACAGACACTGAAAAACAGGATGTGAGTTCTACCCCGGCTACCCCGTCACCAGAAATTCCTGTATCGCCAGAGACGGCTGAGAACTTGACTCAACAGGATGCTCAACCGGAAGTGCAGCTACCAACAGAGCCAAAGCTTGTTGCCCAAACACCGAACCCTAAACCTGAAGATTTAGTGCGAACCCAGGCGTCTCCAGCAACTGTAGCTCAGACGCCTGTCCCTCAACCTGTTGTTCCAGCCCCAGCCCCAGATGTCCAAACCCCAGTCCCTCAACCCGTACAGGCTCCATCACCTGATGTTCTAATTCCCAACCCGAGAATTACGATTGAAGGAGTACCGATTGCACCAGCTGATGCCGCGCAACCCGTGACACCAGCCCCTCCCTTCTTACCAAGGGCTGTTGCTCCGCCAGTGGGTGATATTGCAATTTCCAATATCAATCCTGCCGCTAGTGTGATTGATTTGGGAACAGGAGTACGTGTCCCTCGATTGGTGTTACGAGAAGCCCCTGTGCGAGAAGTCTTAGCGCTACTCGCTCGTGCGGCCGGACTCAACCTTGCCTTTACAGATCAAGGAGCTGGTACGCAGCCTGGAGCCCCAGGTGGAGCCCCAGGTGGAGCGCAGCAGACCATTTCCTTGGATCTGGAAAACGAACCCGTTCAAGATGTATTTAACTACGTCCTCCGGATTTCGGGTCTCCAAGCTAACCGTGTTGGACGTACCATTTTTGTCGGTTCCCGACTGCCCGATGCTGCCCGAAATATCATTGCTCGCAGCTTGCGTCTCAATCAAGTGCCAGTTGGGCAGGCAGTAGGTTTCTTGATTTCTCAAGGAGCAGAGCAACAACAAATTACCACCCAGACTAC
The DNA here is from genome assembly GCA_966675205.1 of uncultured bacterium. Lineage (GTDB taxonomy): Bacteria > Cyanobacteriota > Cyanobacteriia > Cyanobacteriales > Coleofasciculaceae > JBFLZA01. Next base: position 9,889 of record CBKWLJ010000311.1, on the reverse strand, counting down.
GCTAACGGTTGTTGGGGAAGGCGCGGCAGCTCAAAGAATTCAAAACACCCAAACACAGGTACAACGAATTGCTCCACAAGAAGTGGGTCAAGGTGCCCCAGGAGGAGCAACGGGAGGAATAGGCCCCTTAGTCCTGAAAGGGTTGGCGCTGGCTCCTGATGAGCGCCTCAATGCAATTACTTTAGTTGGAGACCCACGTCAAGTTGAAGTTGCGACAGCTTTATTGACTCAATTGGATTTGCGGCGGCGTCAAGTTGCGGTTAACGTCAAGATTGTTGATGTGAACCTGTTAGGCACGGATGCTTTTAACGCTAGCTTCTCCTTCGGGATTGGGGATAGCTTCTTTGTCAATGATGGCGGAGCTGCTTCCTTCAATTACGGTGGGGTTAGACCACCGACTTCAGGACAGTTAGGAGCAAGTGTTGTGACTCCGCCTGTTGTCACTAATCCGTTTGCGGACGCCACTGTTTTCCAAAATCCTAACGCTGTCACCGTTATTCCGAATGCAAATCGCACAGTAATTCTCAATCAACCTGGTCAAGATGCAGTTCAAATTCTTACGAATGATGCAAGGATTATAGGCGGAACAGGTTCCATCTCCTTAAGCGATCCACTGACGCCAGGAATCACAAATATTACGCTGCCTACAGACACGATCATCACGTTTGACGCCGATGGCAGAGCAACGGGAACAGCAGGTCAACCGGGTACCGTTACTGTCGGCTTACCTTCTCTGTTCCAATTCCCCAAACGATTGTTAGCAGCCCTACAAGCTCAGATTACCAGTGGTAATGCGAAGATTCTGACTGACCCCACTCTCGTTGTTCAAGAAGGGCAGACTGCCACAGTTAACCTGACGCAGGAGGTCTTTGGTGGATTTCGTTTACAGACCCAAACCGATCCTACGACCAACCTGACAACTCAGGTACAAGAACCCATCATTAAAAATGCAGGCTTAATTCTGCAAATTAACGTACAGAGAATTGATGACAATGGCTTTATTTCTCTAGCCGTCAATCCTACTGTCTCTGCCATTGCCGGGGCACAAAATACTCCCCAAGGTCAAATTACCTTAGTCAACCAACGGCAGCTATACTCCGGGCAAATTCGCCTCCGAGATGGTCAAACCCTTATCCTTAGCGGCATCATTCAGGAAGCAGACCGAACTACTGTCAGAAAGGTGCCGATTCTAGGCGATATTCCCATTTTGGGTGCTTTGTTTAGAAGCACCGAACGATCCAATCAGCGACAAGAGGTGATTGTACTGCTGACTCCTCAAATTATTGATGATTCGGCAGGTTCTTCGTTTGGCTATAGCTATACACCAGGACGGGATGCACGTCAAATCTTGCAGCAGCAAGGTGTTTCCCCGTAAGGGAGTTGCTTTGTAGGCACTGAGCCAAAAAACAACTTCTCTCATCAAAAAGGCGATCGCGAATCCTCCACCTTTTTAAGGTAGAAGGCATGATTACCTGATTTCCTCTGATATAATCCCCACGCTCAGCTCTCCTCAGCGTGGGGATTGTGCTAAGCACTCAGAAAATTTCCTGCTTTTGGTGTTCAAGTAGGAAAAAATTCTAAAAAAGCTGAGATTGATACGGCTATTTTCTCTTTAACGCTACCCGTAGGAGTGGCGTATAAAATTTACCTTATCTATAGCGTATGAAGAGGTGGAATGTGGGAGGAATTGGGCTGGGGTGAAACCGATTTAAGGTTGAAAATTCCCGAAAATATCCTGAAATCCACATAACTTAAAGGTTTCATCGATCCATATCAGCAGCGTAGACTTTAGAATAATGCAGTGAAACTTCGAGCCTGCGGGGGTTGCAGCGATTTTGAATTGAAAACCCCCGCAACTAAGGTCATGCCTCGAAATCTCGAACTAGAGAGTTGAGAGTGAAAGATGACCTCTAAGTACAAACAAAAAGGAGAATCCGAATGAATAAGGGCGAATTAGTGGATAAAGTGGCGGAAAACGCAAAAGTAACAAAAAAACAGGCAGACGCCGTCTTATCTGCGGCACTCGAAGCGATTATGGAAGCCGTCTCTGAAGGGGACAAAGTAACTTTGGTGGGTTTTGGCTCTTTTGAGTCGCGGGAGCGCAAAGCTCGTGAGGGCCGCAATCCCAAAACTGGGGACAAGATGGAAATCCCTGCAACCAAAGTTCCTGCTTTTTCAGCAGGTAAACTGTTCAAGGAAAAAGTTGCACCCAGTGATAAGTAACCACTGATAACTTAAACGGAACGCATCCTTGAACCGACCGACTCATGGGGGAAACTTAGCCTGGGCAGCGGCACTGGCAGGCTGTTCCCCTTCTTTCATTCTTGATTTTTCGGCCAGCATCAACCCCTTGGGGCCACCAAAAAGTGCGATCGCGGCTATTGAGCAAGCGCTAAAAAACCTCGTCGCCTATCCAGACCCCAATTACGACCAGTTGCGGGCGTCTTTGAGTCACATACACCCGACTCTCACGCCTGACTGGATTCTTCCCGGTAACGGCTCAGCGGAGCTCTTAACATGGGCGGCAAGGGAGTTAGCACAACTAGAGGAAACGTGGTTAATCACACCAGCCTTTAGCGATTACCAACGCGCGCTAAAAGCCTTTGATGCCAAAGTCAGGGAGTACCCTTTAGAGTTGAACGTTGGCAAGTTGCAGGTTGAAAGTTCTCCAGAATTGAACGTTGGCAAGTTATTAGCGCAGTGGAGGATAGCCCAAGTCGAAGGTTTAGATCACAACCTTCAACCTTCCAACCTTCAATCTTCCAACCTTCAATCTTCTAACTTGCAACCGAAAATCCTCGGTCTGCTACTGAATAATCCGCACAATCCTACGGGCCAGTTGTTTGACCGAGAGACAATTTTGCCTTACTTGGATCAATTTGCTCTAGTTGTGGTAGACGAAGCCTTTATGGATTTTCTACCCCCTACCCAGGAGCAAAGCCTGATTGATTTAATTCAGGACTACCCAAATTTGGTGGTTTTGCGATCGCTCACCAAGTTTTACAGCCTTCCTGGTTTACGCTTGGGCTATTGCGTGGCTCATCCTGAGCGACTGCAACGCTGGCAGCAGTGGCGCGACCCCTGGCCGATCAACGTCCTAGCCGCTGCTGCTGGTATTGCTGTTGTTCAAGATAGAGTGTTTCAAGAAACAACTTGGGATTGGTTGCCAAAAACGCGATCGCAACTGTTTCAGGGTTTAGCCTCGTTACCAGGATTGCAGCCCCACGAGAGTGCCGCTAACTTTTTATTAGTACAATCTGAACAACCCAGTTCACAGCTACAGGAAAAACTGCTCAAGCACAGCCAGATTTTAATCCGTGACTGCCTGAGCTTTCCCGAATTAGGCGATCGCTTCTTCCGAGTTGCTGTCCGTACACAAACCGACAATCAGCGATTGTTAGAAGCTCTAGACGCCATTCTCCAAGGTTGAAGGTTAACATAGCAGGTTAGCAAGGCGTGCAAATTAACTCATGAGAGGGTTGAAAGTTAGAAAGTTGCAGGTTAGAAAGTTAAGGGTTGTTGTCTAAACCTTCAACTTCAGCTACAAGCTACTGCCCTAACAACTTTCCCAAGTTCAATTCTTAAGAACTTTCAACCTTCAACCTTCTAACTTTCTAACCTTCAACCTTCCAACCTTCAACTCCTTGAATAATGACCGTTGAATACGACCTCATCGTCATTGGAGGCAGCAGGGCTGGTACCTATGCCGCCCTGACAGCCGCCCGTTTACATGCTCGTGTTGCTTTAGTAGAACCTCCCCAGTTCAAGACAAACTGGCTCTCTTCGGGTGCTATCTACACATCTGCACTCACTCAAATCGGGCGTATTGCTCAACAGGTAAGAAATGCCCCTCAATTTGGAATTCACTATTCAACGGCTGATTCTACAGAACAGCAGCTATTTCCATCCGTACAAATATCTGAAGCGATGGAGTGGGCACAAGTTGTTGCTGATACCTGCTCAGAACAAAATTCTCCTGCTATTTTAGGGTCTTTAGGCATTGATGTGATTACCGAGGCGGGTGAATTTTGCCGACGCCCTCACTTGAGCTTTGTTGTCAGCAACCGCCGTCTGCGATCGCGTGCTTATTTGATTGCCACTGGTTCTCACCCAGCTATACCCGATATTGATGGGTTACAAGCGATTAACTACTCGACGCCAGCACAGATTTGCCAACCAGATTTTGCTCACTCATTGCAGGGGGATTGGGTAGTTATTGGGGGGAGTCCTCTTAGCATTGAGATGGCTCAGACTTTAGCGCGGCTAAACTGTGAAGTGACTTTCGTTACCCATACTTCTCAACTTTTACCGACAGAAGACTCGGAGGCACAAGGTTTAATCCAAGCTCAGTTGGAGGCTGAAGGGATTCGCATTCTCACAGCAAGTCCAGTTACCCAAGTGAGACAGATTGAGAATAAAACCTGGGTTCAAGCCGGAAATCACGCCCTTGAAGCGGATAAACTTTTGCTGGCTACAGGACACCAGCCGAATATTGAAGCTTTAAATTTAGAAGGCGTGGGAGTTAAATACAGCCCACAGGGACTTGAACTCAACGACAAACTGCAAACCACTAACCCCCGCATTTATGCTTGTGGAGATGTAATTGGGGGCTACTCGTTTGATCATATTGCTCAATATGAGGCCAGTATTGCCGTCCAGAATGCGTTATTGTTTCCTAGGTTCAAAGTTGACTATCGCCCCATTCCTTGGGCAATTTTTTGTGAGCCTCAACTTGCGCGAGTGGGTTTGACAGAAGCACAAGCCAGAAAGCGCTATGGCAAGGATGTTTTTGTCGTGCGGCAATATTTCAAAACGCTTTCAAAAGCTCAGTTAACGGGAGAAACAACGGGTTTTTGTAAACTTGTTGGGCGTCAGAATGGGGAAATTTTAGGTGCATCGATAGTTGGGCCAGAGGCTAGTGAAGTGATTGGAGCGATCGCACTTTTGATCCGACAGAAAATGAAGGTGAATGCAAGTCCATTTGGGATAGCTTCACTTCACACAGATTTACCCTACCTTTCCCCAACATTTTCAGAAATCCTTCACAAAACCGCTTTAGAGTGGCAGCAGCAACGCCGAAATCACAACAAAACCTTGCAAAACTGCTTAGAAGCCTTCTTTAGCTTGTGTCGTAACTGGTCTTCATGAGCGCTTTATTTTATCGTAAGCAAACACTTTTAAAGTTTAGGGGGGAGCAAAAACTCTTGAAAGTCCCCCTTTTTAAGGGGGATGCGAGGGGGATCTCCAGGACTTACAATTCTTTAATTTCATTGATGCAAAAGTGTATTTTTATACACCACTTCTTAACATTGATGCCCACCTCTAAGTAGAGGAGGAGCAATAAACAAGAATGTTACTTATTAATTAATCAGTAATGTAGGTAGATCACTAGTGCAAGAAGGCAGAAGTAAGGAGGCAGAAGGCAGTCCCGATGAAAAAATTTCATAGCCATGAATGAAAGTGGCATTTTCCATTCCCGATTCCCGACTCCCGACTCCCCACTTTCAAGTCAGAAGGGAAAAAAGGTTTTACAGTAAGCTTTTCAACCTTTTTTAACTGGTGGGTTATTTCTGCCGTGCTGTACTAGTTTTTTTCCTATAGACGATCTCTGTTCTATAGGAGATTTTGTTGAATCAAAACAACTTATTCAACACACCCAGAGCAGTTCATGCCGCAACTTTTCCTATTAATACAATAAAAGTGAAAGTGGTCAGGCAAGAAATTACTCGATTAAATCATGCCATCCAAAATTGTTTAGAAAAGGAGATTTAGTCATGGGATCGCGCTACTTTGCATTGATCAGCGGTATTATCTATATCCTGATTGGGATACTTGGATTTATACCTAGCCTTGTGGTATCAGATCCAGCTACATCAGCTCTCGTGGTTGAAGCTGGATCTGGCTATTTAATGGGCTTGTTTCCCATCAATATTTTGCACAACCTAGTACACTTAGGAGTCGGTATTTGGGGTGTGGCTTCGTATCCTAGCTTCGATCGCTCACGCTTATTCGCACGAGGTTTAGCAATCTTTTATGGAGTACTGGCAATTATGGGATTGATTCCAGTTCTCCAGACAACCTTTGGTTTAATTCCAATCTTTGGTAATGATGTTTGGCTCCATGCACTGACAGCACTGATTGCAGGTTTTGTTGGATTTATGACTCCACCAGAATCAGCCGTTCAATCTGCTCAGAAGCAACCGGAAATGACAGGTACAAGACGCTAAAGCTCAACTAACAAAAAACTCTTGGAATAGTTGTTCAATCACTTTGATCAGGAGCGCTACGCACTAAAATCACTGTCGTATTCACTCCCCGTGCGATCGCTTCTGGGATATTTCCATGCATCACCTGCCGCAATAGCCCTTCCCGACTGGCTCCTAAGACAACAACATCAGATCGCTCTGCATGAGCCAAATGAATCACGGCATCTGAGACAGAATAAGAACGAACGGGGAGGGCTAATACCTCACAGGAGAGTTGCTCTCCTAGAAGATGAGCGGCTTTTTCTAACCCTGTTGTATCGGGTAAAAGTTGAGTTGGCTCGAATACTTGGATCACCTCGATCATGCGTTTCGAGCTGTGCGATGCTAGAGCAGGGATGAGTTGCAAGGCATAGGTGGAGTTTGGGCCTCCGGCAACGGGTACGAGCCAACGATTCCAGGCAATGGGTAAGGGGCAAGAGGCAACGGTGATACCCTGGTGTGTTTCCTCTCTATGCCCCAATTTCACTAAGACAACATCGCAGGGTGCCTGTCGAATTAAGGTATCCACAACATTACCAAAGATGCGATCAGGACTAGTGGGGAGTTCAGCTTTCCATCCCATCAAGATGAGATTGATATGTCGCTCTTTAATCGTCTCTAGAATCGCTTGTGCTGTATCGTGAGAAGCTCGGATTTGGGTGTGGACGGGGATTTCCCAATCTCTCCCTAACTTTTGGGCCAAACGTAGCAATCGGCGGCTTTTCGTCGTATTTACGGCTGTCTGAGTCGGATTTTGATGACGAGGGATGGAAATCACTTGCAGACACTCGATTTCATAATTGCGATCGCGAGCAATAGAAGCGGCTAATTGCAACAACACCGGGGCCGTTTGGGGATTGGCTAAGGGAACCAACAAACGCCCTTTCCCTAAGGCTGGAGCCCGAGTTTGATACACAACATAGGAAGGTTCTGGGCGAGGGCCAATTTGGCTCGTGTCACTACTCAACTTGTCGGCTTCAGCACGAATGATATCGGCACGGGTGATAATTCCTACCAATTTGCGGTCTTCTGTAACGGGCAATCGACTTAGTTGATAACGATTGAGTAAAAATAAAACCTCGCTCAATGAGTAGTCCGGTTTAACGGTTATTGGTTGAGGCGTCATGATTTGGGCAAGGGGAGTATCCCCAGGCAGTTGACGTTGGGTAGCATTGGCAACATCGGTTTGAGTAATAATACCTACCAACTCCCCACGATCAACAACCGGAAAGCCACGATGATGAGAACGAGAAAAAGCTTGAACCGCTTCATCCAAGGTAATTTGACTGGCTAAAGTTTCAACTCGACGCTGCATCAAGTCAGCCGCTTTCAACCCAACTAAAGATTGCTTTTCAATCGTTTGAGTGGGTAAGATATAGCCTTTCTTTTCCAACAAGCGCTGATAAAGTGACCCTTTAGTGAACTTATCGGCAATCAGATAAGAAATTCCACAGGTAATCATTAAAGGCAGCACGAGATTGAAATCGGTTGTCATCTCAAACACGATGACAATTGCTGTAATGGGTACCTTAGAAACAGCACTAAAAAAAGCCCCCATCCCTGTCAATGCATAGGTCGTTGGCAACCCTAATCCCAGCAAATACGACTGCCCAACTCCTACTAGGTAGCCAAGGGCAGCCCCCAAGACGAGGGAAGGGTGAAACAAGCCTCCGGGAGCTCCGGAACCATAGGAAATTAGAGTTAAAAAGAAGTAAGCAACGAAGGCAAAAGCTGTAAATTGCCAACTCGCCTGTCCTGTAAGAAGTAACTCTCGTAAACCACTGTTGTTCCGGAAATCCGGTGGTAGGAGGGCAACAACACAGCCACAAATCATTCCTGCTAAGCCAATTTTTACAGGCAAGCTTTGATTGAGACGCTGATAAAGGGTAAGACTTGCCAGAAGTCCATGATTAAACAAAGCACCCAACAATCCAGCCAAAATACCCAACAATAAATAAAAGGGAATTTCCGGTGCTGTGAACCCGTTAGTTTGTTGAGTCAGTTGTAAATTTAGGTCTAAACTGCGTCCCCCTAAGAGTCGTGACACTACCGAACCGATAAAGGAGGCCAAGATAGCGGTAGTGAGGGTTAGATTCGACACATCGCGAAGTAGTTCTTCGATGATAAACAGGATGCCGGCAAGAGGTGCATTAAAACCTGCTGCCAATCCCGCACCCGCACCCGCAGCAATGATCTGACGTCGATGATCAGGAGAGGTGGGTACCCAATGGCTCATTTGAGCCGCCAATGCTGCCCCAATATGTACAGTTGGCCCTTGCCGCCCTAATGTCAGTCCAGCCGACATGGCGAGAATACTGGTTGTTAATTTAACGATCGCAACTCGTATATTCAAAACGATGGGAAACTGAGCCAGTGCGCCCTTAATTTGCGGAACACCACTCCCGGTTGCCTCGGGTTCCAAACGCTCAATGAGAAACCCGCACAGGAGTCCTAAAGAGAGTCCGATTGCAGGTAAAACTAAACCCGGTAGGTGTTGGTGAGAGGCTTGAATCCGCAGCGATCCAAACCAATTAACACTTTGTTTGAGTAAGACGGCAGAAAGTCCCGACACCACACCAATCAGACAGGCTTCTGCGATCGCCAGGCGTCTTCTAGGCAATAGCCACTGGCGCAATCGGCGGGGAAGGGATACAGGCGGCGTTGCCATTGGCAGTTAGGGGTGAATCATTGAGTAGTTCTGGTTCTACCGTAGTTTTTCTAACCTTCCCTAGTCACTAGCCACGAACAGCATTTTCCTTGAAAGTTGCTGCAAATCCGTGACTAATACTGATTTATACCCAATAAAGAAACTAACGACTTTAAATCAGGAACTTCCACATCTGGCATAGCACTTGCTGGCATAGTGGCACCAAAACCTCCTTGATCTTTTCGGCGGTTAACCCATACAGTTTTTATTCCCAAAGCTTTCGCTGTAGCAATGTCGTGATAAAGACTTTGAGCAATGTGCAAAAGTTTCTCTTTTTCTATACCCATACGCTGAATCGCCATCTCAAAATTCTGAGCTGATGGCTTATATGATTTGACTTGCTCTGCTGTAATGATCCAATCCCAGTCAATCTTTAGTTTTTGGGCTGTATGGGCAAATAAATCATCATCTATATTAGAAATAATTGTTAGCTTGTATCGTTTCTTTAGCGCTTGTAAGGCTTCAATTGTATCGGGGAATGGTTCCCAAGATTTGATTGATTCTGCAAGAGAGTTTAACTCTAACTCATTCGGGATGACATTTATATTTGCACAAAAGTCTTGTACAACTCTTTTAAGAACTTCTCTATACTTGAGATATTCTCCTGCTTGATGTTTTGATTCAAGCTGGGCGTAAAGCTCAAGAATTTGTGCATCATTCAGACTAACATTATGATTCAATAAAATAGTTTTGAATGCGGTCAAAATGCCTGTTTCCCAATCAATGAGAGTTCCATAGCAATCAAAACTTAAAACTTCAATTTGCTGAAAATTACTCATTTTGTGTTATTGAAATTGAGAAATAAAGTCTACGACCTTTAGGCGTGGGATGAATTGCAGGAAAATGGAAACTGACTCTTTCTCTAGCACGTTCAGACCACGCTAAGTAGGTGGGCATTAATGTTTGTCGTTGAGGCAAGGCAAAGGGCAGAAGGCAG
>CBKWLJ010000310.1:0-11049 GCA_966675205.1 uncultured bacterium | reverse complement strand
CTCAAGTAATCTTAGAATTGTCCAACCCATCAGAACTAATGACATAGACCACTAGGCTGGTAGATAACAGTCCTAGATGATTTGTGAGAAAAACTAGCCACAGATGCACACAGATGCACACAGAGCAATAACAAAATTATTACAATTTATTGAGGATTGCTATACATAACTTAAATATAGGATAAGCCTGACATAACCTATATCTGAGAAAATTCTATTAAATAGCTTTCACATCTTCATCAATCACCTCAAACACCTTATCATCCCAGTGTGATTAGCGCTGGGATTCCCTATAAAATTTGCTCTTGAAGGGCAGTTCTGAGTTTAGACATGGCGACTTCATCCTTGGGATACTGGTGCAGTGCTTGCCTCCAGACAGCGATCGCTTCTTCTCGTTTTCCTTGCTGCATTAACGCATCTCCCCAATACCAATAAGCGCTCGCTTGCTTGATATTGAGGTTTATTGCTTCTTGATACTCCAAACACGCCGCTTCAAAGTTGCCTTGACCCATTAAAATATTGGCTAAGTTGAAGTGAATCACAGATTGATCGGGATTGAGTGTTATTAATTGTTGGTACTCAGCAATTAACTCCTCTAAACTGCCATGCTCTGACAAAATTGCCCCTAGCTGTAAGGGAACTTCTGTATTTTTGGGAGTGCGGCGAATCAATTCCCGAAAGACAGGCATAGCCTCTTCTAACTTATCTTGTTGAATCAAAGCTTCTCCTAAATTGAGATAAGCATCTACATTTTTAGGTGAAGTCTCAATCAGTGTTTGGAAGGCAGATATCGCTTCATCGAGTCTCTGCTGCTCCATGAGGGACTTCCCTAAAAGCAAGCGAACCATATCATTACTGGGTTGTTGCTTTATGACTCGACGAAAAGCGGCTTCTGCCCCTTGATAGTCTTTCTGTTGGTATAGAGCCAGCCCTTTTTTGAAAGTATTGGAGGTTGCGATTGTTTTTCCAATCACAACAGCAAGAAAGGTCAAAATGATACTGACTACGGCAGCAGGAATCCAATAAGACGGTTGAAATGTATCAAGCATAGCGGTTGTGCTCGCTTACAATTTTAGGCATCCTCAACCTCTGCTCTCCTCAAGAAGAATGTCATGTCATAGCAGACAGGCAGCCGGAAAGAGCAGATATTCTAAGAAAAAGAGTTTCCAGATAAATTGATAAAACTGTGCGATCGCTATCTTATCTTGCAAATCGACGCGCTGACTCCGCCACCACATCATCCCTAGCAATACCAGATGGCTAATACCCAGAAAAATGGGATTCACTGAAGTCGGTAGCCACAACCAACCCGCAACTATCATCCCCAGGTAACACACGGTTATCACCCAACGGGCTAAATTAAATACAAAGGGTTTCCCCAATTGAATGGTGAAGGTGGTGATGTTGTACTGCTTATCGCCGTCCATATCGGGGATATCTTTGAAAATAGCGATCGCAAACGTAAATACCACAATAAACAGCGTTAGCGCCCATACAGGTGCAGGGGGAAAGAAAATCATCCTAGAGAAGCGATCGCTAAAGTGCAGAAACAGCCCTAAATTAACAATGGCTCCTCGTACTGAAAAAATACACAGCGCTGCCCAAAAAGGAAATCGCTTCAACCGGATTGGCGGGAGAGAATAAGCTGTACCAATTGCTAAACTCGTACCCACCATTAACAATAGCCAACTTCCCAGCAATCCTGCTATCAGCAGTGCTAGGATACCCATTGCAGTAACAATCAGTTGGGCTTGTCGTCGTGAGAACTCACCCGCAGCAATCGGAAGATGGGGCTTATTAATCCGATCAATCTCCACATCTTCGAGTTGATTTAGCCCAACGATATAGACATTGCCGCACCAACAAGCTAGCAATGCGCCTAGCAGTTGCCCGATACTCGCTACCGTAACACTGCTGCTAGTCGTTGCCAAGGTAATCAGATACAATGCCAAAACACTTAGGCCAGTACCAATAATGGTATGAGGGCGTGAAAATTTCCAAAAGGAATACAGCCACTTGCTAGGCTGCTCCAATAGGATGATTTGGGAAGAAGTCGATGATTGCGATGAAATCTGGCTCATTAGTGAGAGATAACAGGCTACAAACCAGAATTATCTTACCTCTCTATAGAGTATTAATTTTTATTGGAGTTTGAGAACTGCCTTGGATTGGAAGGGGATTGGCTGAGACTAGAGGTGAGTCGTACAAAACTAGAGGCGAGTCGTATATTAATTTTGCCGTCGGTAATGCTAAATTCATCAAAAACACTCAATTTGAAAAGAGATATCCTAGTTTTCAAGGGAGTCAAATAGATATTGTTTGTAGGGGCACGGCAATGCCGTGCCCTGATTATTGAGCAGAAACTACGTCTTTAGAGTTGAATGGTAACGGTCTTAACTTCGGTGTAATGCTCTAAGCAATACTCACCGAGTTCACGACCCATTCCAGATTGCTTGAAGCCGCCGAAGGGTGCAGCCGTGTCGAAGACGTGATAACAATTCACCCAAACTGTACCAGCGCGGACGTTATTGGCGATCGCATGGGCTTTAGTAATATCCTTCGTCCACACACCAGCAGCAAGTCCGTACATCGTGGTATTCGCCAGATGAATCACCTCGTCAATATCTTTGAACTTGATGATGCTCATCACTGGACCGAAGATTTCCTCTTGGGCAATCTTCATTTCGTTGCGGACATCAGCGAAGACAGTCGGTTGAATGAAGAATCCGCGATCGCCAACGCGATCACCACCGCACAACATATGTGCCCCTTCCCGTTGTCCTGCCTCAATGTAGCTCATCACCTTATCAAACTGGGCTTGATCAACCTGTGGGCCCTGCTTGGTATTAGAGTCAAAGGGGTCGCCAACCGTGCGCTGCCTTGCCCGTTCCACACTCTTAGCGACAAACTCGTCGTAGCATTTTTCTTCGACAAACAGCCGCGAACCCGCGTTGCAGCACTGTCCTTGGTTAAAGAATAGAGCGTTGTGGGCACCCGTAATTGCCGCATCCATATCAGCGTCGGCAAACACGATATTGGGACTCTTGCCGCCTAGTTCCAGACTGATGCGCTTGAGGTTGCTCTTAGCTGCTGCCTCCATTACCAAGTGCCCCACCTCAGTCGAGCCGGTAAACGCCAGTTTATCAACATCCATGTGGTTAGCGATCGCAGCCCCAGCCGTTGGACCGTAACCCGATAGAATGTTCACCACTCCTGGAGGGAAACCCGCCTCGATCATCAGTTCGCCCACCCGCAGCGCGGATAAAGGCGTCTGTTCAGCAGTTTTGAGAACTACGGTATTCCCCGCAGCCAGCGCTGGCCCCAGCTTCCATGCCTGCATCAAGAGCGGGAAATTCCAGGGGATAATTTGACCTACCACACCAATCGGTTCGTGCCTGGTATAGCAGAAGTAAGGGCCATTGATGGGGATGGTTTTACCTTGAATCTTATCCGCCCAACCTGCATAGTAGCGGTAGCACTCAATCACAAACGGCAAATCAATCGTCATCGCTTCGGTAAGAGGTTTGCCGTTGTCGAGGGTTTCCAGTCGTGCCAGTTCCTCTTTATTTTGCTCGATCAAGTCTGCGAGTTTGTAGAGTAAGTCACCGCGACGGCGGGCAGAGAGGTTGCGCCATTCCCTGCTATTGAAAGCATTTCGCGCTGCTTGTACTGCCTTATCCACATCTGGGGCATCTGCTTCAGCCACATCACAGATAACTTCGCCAGTAGCGGGGTTAATCGTCTCAAACCGACGACCGGAAGCACTATCTACCCACTCGTTATTAATGAGTAGTTGAGTGGGACCGATTTTGACCTGCTGCATGGGTCTCGTTGCCGTAACCATCAGGTCCTCCTTAATAAATTGTGATTTAAAAAAGATGCTTTGAAAAAGCAACCTAATCGTTGCTTAACTTTGATAATTAAATTCTTATCAAAAAAAGTTGAATTTTGTGATTTTTTTAACAGATTTTTTGGATTTTCTTTACAGAAAGTCTAACTTCACAGTTCTTAAATTTTTCCACCTTCTGCTAACACCATTAAGCGTTCTCGATTGAGCAACTGAATCCGAGAACCTTCGATAGAAATCAACCCATCCTGGCTGAGCTTGGCAAAAACTCGCGAGAGTGTTTCTGGAATTGTGCCTAAGAAAGCTGCTAATTGAGTCTTAGTCATATCGAGTTCTACTTCATCACCTTTTTGATTGCGATCGCTCAAATAAAGTAGATATACTGCTAATCTTCCGGGGACTTCTTTAAACGAAAGATTTTCAATAATTTGAGCCATTCGGCGCAAATGACGGGCACAAACGGCTAACATAGCGATCGCTAAAGTCGGGTGTTGCTCTAGGAGTGCTAAAAAATCAGTTCGCGGGAAGAACAATAACTCGCTTTTCTCCACCGCAGCAGCAGAGGCGGGAAAGCATTGGCCATCAAAGACAGGCACCTCAGCAAAATGGTCTCCTGCTCCAAAAAAGTGTAATATCTGTTCTTTGCCGTCTGTTGAGAGTTTGTAGACTTTGACTCTACCGGATTTGACAACAAAAAATCCTCTACCTTCATCCCCTTGTTCAAAAATCACCTCACCTTTACGATACGTTTTGGCGATCGCAATTTTTGCTAAGGCATCCAATTGCTCTTCGGGTAAACCCTGCCACAGTTGGATCTGAGCTAAAAATGTCCGTAGTTCAGAGGATTGACACACCATTAATTTCGGCTTTTCTACAAGGGAGGAATGAGTTTATCATCTCAAGACTTACCTAAGAACGTCACCTGTAGGGGCAATCCCCCTCCGTGGCTGTCCTGCCATTACAAAACATTGATGGGTGGAATAATGTAGGGGCAGCTCTTGTGGCTACCCTCGTAATAACTGAGGATACCTACTACTCTCGTAATAATTGAGAATACCCACTACTCAAGATTTCAGGATATCCACAAGGGATATCCCTACTTCTATGCGAATTATTAGGGAGCATTTAATCCCACTCTTTCAATTCGTTACTAATATTACGAAGTGCCGAATTCATTTGTTCACGGCGGGTTTCAAAGTTAGCTGCCATGCCAATAAAGATGATGCCCAGGATAATCCCAGCCACCCATTTAACGAATGAATACCGAAAAGCAAGAATGACCAATTGATAAAATGCTGTAATTAAAAACGTAGCAGTACCAACGTAAAGAAAGGCTCTTATACGGAAACTTAATCCAGCAAAAATGAAAAGGATGCCAACAATCGCAGGAATAATTCCAGGTTCTAAATGCAGAAAGAGAGCAACTCCGCAAATAAAACCGCTAGCAATCATGCGAAGCAGATGACGCATTCCCCTCTCTTCCGGTTGATTTAAGGCAGGATCGAATTGGGCAATGTATAGCAGGGATAACCCAAAGGGTGTGATATACCATAATAAATCTTGCAGCCGTAAATCGGAAAACCAATTCACAACCAACCAATCCATCAGCACCACACTGACATAAGTCCAGCGGATATTAGCACCCCGTTGGGCAACCCAAGCATAGAACCCTGCAACTAAAAGTAAACTTGCATCAGAAATTACCATTGTTGTTGCCAAAACTGCGATCGCAGGCAACTCTAAACTCGATCGCTTCCAGGCTGTTGGCTGCCACCCCAACTCTTCCCAAGGTAGCTCGTACATGATACAGGCTAAAACACAGACAACGATGGCTAACCATTGATCTAAAACATTTAACTGTGTCCAAAACAGTCGAGCATAAGTATAAGTTGCCACCCCTTCCGCTACACCTACATATACCCAAGCGTTAGCAGCACTGAGGTTAGAATTTTGGCGTCCTTGCAATAAGGCGTAACTGACGAGAAGCAGACATAGAGTAATTGCAACTTCTGTGAAGCGTGGTGCAACTTCTGCCTGATTGGGACTTGTGGTGATTGCCCCCGCCATTACCATCAGTAAACTTGCAATTCCCCAATGAATGTGAGCAGTGGCTTGAATTTCGGCTGGACTCAGGCTGAAAAAGGGTTCATCGGTACGCGCTTGCCAAAACCAAGCTAACACGCGATAGATAAATGCGATCGCAACGGCTACCCCTGCCAACACGGTTAACGCATCGGCTAAAGAACCGCCCTTTGCTTGAAGCATCTGGTAAATTACCAGTTCGTACCAAGCCAGAGATATCCCGGCAATGCCAAGATAGGTTAACGGTTTGAGTTGTTCCTGACGCCGCCCAACTCCAATTCCTGTTAACGCTGCACCTAATGTAAGTAATCCTGTCCAAGCAGTGAAGTGCCCTAAGCGCAACCCTAACCCCAACAAAGCATAGAGCAAAGGCACGAGTTCAATACTACTTAAAGGAATTGGGCGACGTTGCTGTGCTACCCACCCATCACTGGCAAACAGTATCACCAATCCTAAAACAATGTTGGCGGTTGCCAGTTCTAAGGTTGAACCCTGCGTCAGAATAATCGCTTCAGCGACACCTAGTTCAACTGCCCAACTAATGGAGTAGATTCCCCAGTTTTTCGGTTGTTGCCATAGGCGGTAGAGATTAGCAACAACGATGAGGCAAGAGGTAATGAAGTACTTCCAATCAGGAGAATCAATTAACAATGATGAGGGTTGTGTGTAAACAACGAAAGTGTGCAGCGTGAATAACACTAACTCAACACGACATAAAGCGATCGCCCACCCATCACAAGCTTGGGCATAAAAGGCTGGTAACGTACCATTTTGTTGCTGTAATCCACTGCGTAACAGCCACAACCCGAAAATTGCGATCGCACCTACTAGAAACCAATCTGCGGCTAAGAGTTTTGGCAATCCTGGGATACCTTCCCACAATGCTGTGCCAACGAACGAGAGGGCAAAGCCAACTGTGATGATAGCCGCCGCTATATTCCGTAAATAGCGGGCGTTAATGAACATTAACCCAGTGGCAAAACTCAAGCTGATTAATCTGACTCCTGGGATGAATACAGTCAAGGCTTGTGCTATCCCTAAAGCAGCAACACTTAACTCAGAGGCTTGTTTTCGTCGTGGTTCATTGGTGAGACTAGCAACTCCTGTAAGTGCTAAAGGTGTCAGCAACCACAACAGCATTGATTGTTGATGAATTGGAGTATCGATGATGCCGTCGGGATAAGCTTCATTCCACAGTAAGACATAGCTCAACCCTGATAAGACAAAACCCAGATGCCATGCGCTGCGTTGCCAAAGTGAGGAAGAGGACGCGGAGACACGGGGACACGGGGACGCGGGGAAGGAGGGAAGAATGCTATAACCCCACTCAGCAATCATCCCAATGAGTAAAATACTTGCCCAAGCGGTTGGGTTTAAGTTGGGGAATAGCCAGTCAATCGTTGAAGCTAAGGTTAAAAGTCCGGTGATGTGGGTTAAATAGACTAATCTTGTGCGGGTGGGAGTCCAACGGTAGGTGATAGCAGCGAAGGTGAGGGTGGATAGGAGTAGATTGAGCGATCGCACAATGGGAGTAGACAGGCTGTTTAATGTCAGCACTAGCCCAAAAATGAACGTTAGCCTTTCTCCAAAACGAGCTAATTGAGGTTTTGACTCACGATACAGCCAATCTGTCAAGCCCACCATCCCCATTAAATAGGGAAATAGCGCTAAACTGAGCAACGCAGTAGGGAAGTTTTCCGCATCGGTGAGTTGAGTTAAAAACGTAACGATACCTTGTTGCCACGCGGCTGGAACTAATCGCCAAATTAGCCAATGCGCCTGTAAGCCAATTGTAAAAATCGCCAGTAAGTCAAAACGCCGACTATATCGCTGCAAGCGTTGCGCGAAAAACCACAACCCCAACCCACTCACCGCCGTTGCTTGCCAGGGAAATGTTTCGCTGACGGATACTAGCCAACCACCGAATAATAAACTTCCCCCAATCCATTCCCAAACTTTGGACTCAAAAGAATCTGATGGCGATGTTGTCCCTTGGGGATGTGAAAGTCGGGCAAATAACCAACCACAAATCCCAATTGCTAATCCTAATTGTGCAAGCGGTAACTGGGCAACAAAAATTCCTCGCCCTAGCAGTACGGTTAGAGCATAAACGACAATTGCACTACCGATGCGCTTGTCTGCGGGTGGAGCATTCTCTGCGTCTGTGCCTCGGCGTCTTCGTGTTTCCCCCTGCTGCTTGTGTTGCTGGGGTAAAAGAATCGCAGTTCCTACCATGCCGATATAAACTGCTATCAGTGGCAATCCGGGTAAACTCCAACCCCAGTGCAGGTAACTGAGTAATAACAGCAGTAACGAATCAGAAGTCAGGCGTGAGGGATGACTCCTCATATCCGGGTGGAGAACAGCATTAGCCGTGAGGGTAAACGCTGCAAGGGCAACGATAAGCCATTCCCAAGGATGATGCCATAAGCCAAAGCTATCCATCGCCCAAAAGTTCACGGGTACTAAAAGCAGCGTTACCAGTCGCAATGTCTGAGACGTTAACTGTAAATTCCGTTGCTTCCCTGCCCAAAAACTCCCGAACCAGAAAATCAGAGTATATGCCCACAGCACACAATATTGCCCAACTGCTGGGAATCTCTCCCACTGCGTAGCAGCAAGCACTCCCGATGACACGACTACCAAGAAGACACCCAAAAACAGTAGCCACCGCACACTGAGTTCGTCTTTCAACGACTGCCACATTCGAGACAACTGCGATTGACGGGGGGGGAGTTTAACAGGTGTTTCGGAATCGTCAGGGAGTAAGGGTTCTACGAGTGGTTTTTTTTGAGGTTGTGGTTTAGGTACGGATTGCGGTAGAAGACTGGTTAAATAAATTTGGCTTAATCGCTTTACCTGCTCATCACTAATTAAACCCAAGCGCAACCAAACCTCTAAACCTTCTAGCAATTCTGGTTGAGACGCTTTTACCGTAACTTCAATTCTCAGGGTTCGGTCGGGTTGAGGTGCCATAACTCCACTAGAACTCCGACAGCACTTAATTGTGGTAGGTAGCACTAGTACTTATCTCTCTTACTTGTGCTACTTATGCAAGAAGTCTATCGTTTCGGTGGGGCTTTATAGGGAGTCGGCTGCAATAAATCCCTGATAACATTTGTTGCGAGTGCTTTTCTCATGGGGAGCATTGCACTAGTCTTTCTTGCCTTCAAGAACTTCTTTGACCAGCCAAGCATACTTCTGAATTTAATCTTGGCTTCAGCTTAACCTGGGAGAAAATCCAATAAGAGTTGAAAGCCTTCCCCCTATCTTTTTTGGGTTGGTTTGCTTCAATGCTCACTAAGTTATAACAGACATTATCTGCATAAATTGTGAGAATGATTTGTAGAGTCTCTAGAAAATTGATTAGCCATTGACACTCTGACTCTGGCTCGTTTTCATAATACCGAATAATATCAGCAATACAAGTTTCTAAATAATTCGAGCTATTGGGAGAAATTAAAATGATTTTGAGCAAAATAATTGCTAAAGTTAAATGATTGCCTTGAGTGACTAGTAAAGTAAAAACTTGAGAAGGTTTTCCTTGAGTCTCTGTTATTAAGTATTCAAGCAGGCGATTACAGGTTCTCAATAGCAAATTTGAATCCCACTTTTCTTCATCATGAAATTGATAGAGCGAGGCTAAATAAATAAAAATCTTTTCTTGCAAAAGGTTGATATTTATGGAATTCTCTAAATAGAAAAATAAATAATTAACTAAGCTATTTTTTAGATCTTTGTAAAACAGTCCTTGGGTTTGATTAAGAAATATATTGGCTAAACTAGAATAACTAAAGTATCCCTTGCTAATTAAAATTTTTTTAATTAAATATAGAACATCGTCTCCTAAACTGGTAGGATTTTTGTAAGTCGTAACTGGATAATTTAGAAGTTGCGAGCGAGCAGTATAGATCACTAAATCAATCTTGAACTTGTCTTTAATTTGTTGAGAAATAAATTTAGCTACTTCCCTCTGTTCTCTGGGTTTACCAGAATCGAGAGATTGAGAAGTTAACAAATAAGAAGCATAGCGGTTACTCCACCGAGATTTATCTCGATTGAATCGGGAATTAAATATTTTTAGTTCTTGATAATCATTACTATCCAAAAACTGGCTTGGCAGTTTTTTTTGTCGTTTTTAACCACGAAATAAGGGAGGCCTCTTTTTGGCCCTTTCTAAAAAAAAATAAAGTAATTTTTGAATACTTTGGTAATCCCTAGCTGCACTCCAATTATTAATCAAAATATAACAGGAGCGCTTTAAGGTCTTTTTAAAGATTATTTCTTGATTTGAAGTGATGATTTTCCGGATAGCTTCGTGAGGAATTGAATTAATTTTTCTTGAACCTGATATAAATAGAGCGGAAAATTCCTTTAATACCTTTTCTGGTAATTCTTTTTTAACTAATTTTAAAAAGAAATTACAAATAATTTCTTTGTGAGAGAGCCCATAGTTATTGCGATCACTTGAATCTAGCAACGCTTCTGTAAGCGACTGATTTTGCGAAATATCTTTATGAGATTCAGGTTCTGATATTTCTACATGATAATTTTGAATGAAGTCAAAGAAATCTATAAATTGCATAATACCTTAGAAAGTCTGCAATTTAAAAACATACCTCTGTTTGGAAAGCTCCTAAACAGAACTCTCGAAAGCAGAGGAGGTGCGAGGGAAAGTTTTTAGTTTTTGTGTCAGTTATAACCTTCCAGTAGGATAGGTAAATTTCCTGTAAAAATCCTCTATCTAAAGGAATGTTTTGCAGAGAATATCACATCTCAGAAACGAGGGAAATTTTGGGATACGAAATTATACCATTTCCTTTTCGGTTTGCCATAGATTGAGAATCCCCCACCCCCTATCTAAAAGTCAAATAAAAATTGCAAATTCCGAATTGTTATAGCTGTTGCCATAAAAGTTAGGACTTTCTTTAATATCCAAAACGACCCAAGATTAGTAATAAACACAATAGCCCTTGAGCCTTCTTTCTTTTGCTATAACGCTATGTTTTTTTGACGCAGAGGGTTACAGAAATTTTTCCAAGAATTGCAGAAGTTTTATTGCTAAGTTCTAGTTAGTTTTTAAGCAAGGTAAATTCTATTCCTTTATGGGGAGTGAATCT
>CBKWLJ010000309.1:0-11088 GCA_966675205.1 uncultured bacterium | reverse complement strand
GAAGGGGCAGCTATTGCAGATTTCATCGACAACCCAATCCGCTTTAATTTCTCATCCACGGATATTACTCGTACCTTAACCACTTGTCCCACTTTGACAAATTCCTTTGGATCGCTAACAAATTGGTCTGCCAGTTGAGAGATATGCACCAAACCATCTTGATGCACACCGATATCAACAAATGCACCAAAGTTAGCAACATTTGTCACGATGCCTTCGAGTTCCATGCCTTCTTCGAGGTCTGAGATTTCCTTAACCCCTTCTTTGAACGTGGCATACTTAAACTCAGCGCGTGGATCTCTTCCTGGTTTTTCCAGTTCGCTGATAATATCGCGGAGCGTGGGTAAACCGATGGTATCGGTAACGTATTTTTTCAAATCGATGGACTTGAGTTTATCGGGTACCTGAGAGATTTGCGCCAAGGGGACATTAAGATCGGATGCGATCGCTTGCACTACTGGATAACTTTCCGGATGCACTGCTGTATTATCTAATGGGTTCTCCCCGTTGCGAATTCTCAAGAAACCCGCCGCCTGTTCAAACGCCTTTGGCCCCAACTTTGGTACTTTAAGCAGTGCCTTGCGATTTTTGAACGCACCATGTTCGTTGCGATAGGTAACAACATTTTTCGCAACGGTTGGTGTCATCCCAGAGACAAAGGTGAGGAGTTCCTTGGATGCCGTGTTTAAATCGACACCCACATAGTTCACGCAGCTTTCAACCGTTTCATCCAGCTTCTTTTTGAGCAACTTTTGATCGACATCGTGCTGGTACTGTCCCACACCTATCGATTTGGGGTCAATTTTAACCAATTCCGCGAGTGGGTCTTGCAAACGGCGTCCAATGCTGATGGAACCCCGTACTGTTACATCTTGGTCGGGAAATTCCTCCCTTGCCACATCACTTGCCGAATAAATCGAAGCACCCGATTCATTAACGATTACCTTAATCGGTTTGCGTTCCAGGGTTTTGAGGATTTCACCGACAAACTCATCGGTTTCACGGGAGGCGGTACCGTTACCAATGGCGATGAGTTCGATATCGTACTTCTGGATAAGCTTTTTGAGAATCTCTGCTGCCTGAGTGCTTTGTCCGGTATGGGGGAATATGGTTTGGTATTCCAAAAACTTCCCAGTTTCATTCAGTACCGTCACTTTACACCCAGTCCGCAATCCTGGGTCAATGGCTAAGGTGGGTTTCATTCCCGCAGGCGCAGACAGGAGGAGTTCGCGGAGATTGGTTTCAAAGGTTTTAATGGATTCGATATCCGCGTAAGCTTTCCTATCGGTGCGAACTTCAGTGGTTAGGGAGGTTTTCATCAGACGGTTGAAGGCATCTTTGAGCATTCCCCGGTAAAACTCCCGTACTGCCAGAATCTTAGTCCGAATCTCCTCTGACTCTAGGTAAGACTGTACAACCTCTTCATCAAAGGCGAGGTCAAGGTTCAATACGCCTTCATTCTCTCCCCGGAATAGTGCCAGCATATTGTGGGGGGCAATATCTTTGGCTTTCGCTTGGAAGTTCCGGTACATTTCATACTTGGTGCTGCCTTCGGGATAATCTTCTTTAATCCGGGAGACGAAGGCCCCGTTTTGCATGAGGTAGTCACGCAGATAGGCACGCAATGGCGCTTTTTCGGACACTTCTTCGGCGAGGATATCGGACGCACCTTTGATGGCATCCTCTGGGGTAGCAACTCCCTTTTCTTCGGAAATATATTTTGCCGCTTCTTGCTCTAATGAGGCGGGTTTGGCAG
The DNA here is from genome assembly GCA_966675205.1 of uncultured bacterium. GTDB lineage: Bacteria > Cyanobacteriota > Cyanobacteriia > Cyanobacteriales > Coleofasciculaceae > JBFLZA01. The sequence goes on along the minus strand of CBKWLJ010000309.1, from coordinate 9,332 downwards.
TGGGAGTATTCAGGGACTTGATAAAATCGGCAAGGGGTTCTAGACCTTTTTCCCTAGCAATGGTTGCTCTGGTGCGTCGCTTGGGTTTGTAGGGAAGGTAAAGGTCTTCGAGTTCGTTCTTTTGTAAGCAAGCTTCGATTTTGGCTTTGAGCTCATCTGTGAGTTTACCTTGAGATGCGATCGCATCCAAAATACTCGCCTTTCGTTGTTCGAGTTCCGTCAGGTAGGTGTATCGTTCAGAAAGGTCGCGCAGTTGGAGTTCATCGAGAGAATTAGTACGCTCTTTCCGATAACGAGCAATAAAAGGAATCGTTGCACCCTCAGCGAAGAGTTCGAGGGCGTTTTGCACTTGAGAGGGTTTGAGTGAAAGCTCCTCTGCTATCAGTTGAGGAATGTTCAGCATCGGGTGTTTGTTCTGTCGGACTTTTCCAGCATAAGCTGAGATTAACTTAGGGATAGAATACTTGCGCTACGCAAAGAACAACTATGGTCACTGCTACTGTAACTGAAGGTATCCCCTTAGAGGATTTTCTGGCTAATCCCCCGGAACAGATGGAATGGGTGGATGGGCAACTCGTGGAGAAAACAGGAATGACACTCAGGCATAGTTTGATTCAGTCTAGGTTGGACTGTTACTGGAGAAATTACAAAAATGAGAGTGGGCAAGGCGGAGAAGTTGTTGTGGAACTCCCTTGTCGCACTTCAAAACAGGGGCGTCGTCCTGATGTTGCCCACCTTACGGATGAGTTGCTAGCACAATTTAGCGAGGCGACAGCATTGCCGCAGAGTCCGCCGCTAGTGGGTGAAATTGCTTCTCCTGACGATTCGGCAGAGGAGTTGTTTGCCAAAGCGCAAGAGTATTTAGAGTCAGGTTGTGAGGAAGTTTGGCTCGTGTTTCCCGAAAATCGTCGGGTGTTGGTGCTGACTCAGGGGCAACTGTTGGGATTTAACGTGGGTGATGTGGTGAGGACACAATTAGTCCTTCAAGGATTTAGTGTGGTCGTCGATGAATTTTTGGCTTGAAGCTGATGTGAAGTGTAGCTATTCAAATAGTACTAATAGTACTAAAGGGTTGCGATCATCTCCTGTACGCGTTGATACAGGAATGTATTTCTATGCTCTGAGCAAAGTGTTGCTGCTTTGTGTAAATCTTCAAGCGCTCCTTGATTATCCCCTATTCGGGAACGGGCAAGACCACGTCCGTAGTAGCCATGCTCATCGTTTGGATCTATATCAGGATTGGGATTGACCGCTTGTGCTTTATTATAGTCCTCAAATGCTCCTGGCTCGTCTCCTAGATCGTACTTGGCGTTACCTCGGTTATAGTAAGCCGCTACAAAGTTGGGATCGAGCTGCAAAGTTTGGGTTAAATCTGCGATCGCTTCCTGATAGTTACCCATCAGATAGTGGATAACACCTCGGTTGTAGTAGTTACTAGCCTTGGAAGCGAGACGGATAAGCTCGGTGAAATCTCAATTGCTCCCTGATTATCGCCTATGTAACAGCGGATAGCACCCCGGCTAAAATAGCCCGAAGCTTCCTTGGGATTAAGACGAATTGCTTGGTTGTAATTCTCAATTGCGCCCTGATAGTCACCTCGGTTAGCGCAGGCATCACCTCTGTTGATGTAGGCAAGAGTGTTTAAATTATCCAGTATCCAATACAAACAAAATGCAAAAATTATTCCCAAAATTAATATTCCTACTTTAGGAACTATTGGCAGAGATGCGATCGCACTGCTATTGATTAATCGATGAAGTCCAACAGCTAGCGCAATGCCTATTCCTAATCGGAAAAGTGTTTTGACAATGCTATTCATCACTTAAACCTACCTTTTTAGGCAAGTATAGTGAGTGAAAAATCTACAGTAAATTATTCTAATAAAAACTTCATTTTTACAGTAAAACACCTTATAGTAGCGTCTCATTGGGATAATGTGATTGCTTCCATTTTCATCCTTCAATCTCCGGAAAAACCTTATATAAATCTAGGAACAAATCGGGGAAGCATGGAAGAGCGATCGCATTATTAGGCAAAACAATATGCTTCACGCTGTAACCAAACACTCCCTGTAACTCTTGATAAGGTTCGCTATAAGTTTCCAAGTGATTTTTAACTAAGTTGAATATCCAATAATCTGGAATTCCAGCTTCAGCATAAAGAGGTATTTTGACCTCTTGGTCATACTTGAGGGTCGAATCTGCAATCTCAATCACAAACAGAACATCATCTGCCTTGGGAAGAGCAAAGCGGTAATTATCAGCTCGTTTCCTCAGAATGGCAAAGTCGGGTTCAGGCTCGCTATTGGATGGTAGAACAATTGGGTCTTGGCATTGTAACTTAGCTCGACCCGCTAACAATTGTGCTAGTTGTTCCAGTAAATCTCTGCAACAATTTGTATGAGCTGTGCCTTTTGCTGCCATCTGCATGATTTCTCCGCGAATTAATTCCACTCGGTCATCTTCGGTGAAAAATCCCAATTCTGCTAGACGGTGATATTCGTCAAGGGTGAAGCGTTTTGGAGTTGTAAAAGTCATAGTTATCAGTTAGTACAGCTAGTCTGCTTGAATGATAACGTTTCATTCACTCTACATTCTTTATCTGACGGTAACAAGTGATGAATCAACCTCTGGTCTTGAGTTTTGTCAAGACTAACTTTTATCCCTGTCACTCGTTCTCAGAAATTATCACTCTAACTTGTTTAAGAAAACGGAGTGCAGACATACAAATACTCAAGGGTGCGGTTTTGCCACTAATCCATGCATCCTCTTCAAAACTCGCCATGAAAGGTTCCTTGGGTTGAGCATATGGAGAGCGAAAGACTTCAAAGTGAGGCAACTCAGATTCGGAGTTTTCAAAATGCCATATAACCAATTCTAAGGCTGCTCTGAGGTCTGTTGAATAAGAACGTAATGGTAAATTGAACTGTTCAGACACAAGACAGTCTAAATCAGCTAGCGAATCAAGATGAATCGTTTCCATTTGCTACAGGTTAAATAGGTTTAGTGCTGAGATGTTAACTCTACTATTCACATTTTGCACCAGTCCACTCATCCGCCAGGGATTTAAATCCCTGGCTCATAGATTAAGTCCTCTCAAGAGGACTAAATACTTACTAGGAAGGATACCAGTCCATTAAAGTGGATTTTTGCTGTGACGCCGGAGTTTGAACTCCGGGTGGTTTAGTGGGTTGGTGCAAAAGTTCAGTACTAAAAGGATGCAATTGATGGGAGCAATTGTCAAAGTTTGGAAAAATGCGATCGCTTATTCCAAACTACTGATGTCATGATTAAAGGATGCGATCGCATTTTCGTCAAAGGAAACAATCCAGCCATGACAACTCTTCTAGATGCCAGCAACCTCTCCTTGAGAGAAGTTCATCGACTTTTAAACCTAGAGAGGCAACTGAATAACTCATTCACCTCCTTATTATCCTTAGCTCCTATAACAGAACTCGAACAACAAGACTTGGATGAAATCTGCACAAATTTTTATGAGTATTACGCTGATGAAAAGATTTCTGAAGGAGAAGTTAAGTTTTTAACGATTTCTCCCTTATTGTGGTTGTCAGGATTTTATAATTCTACTATAAAGATTACTCTAGAAGAAAAGATTGCTGAGATTTTCGTCGAAGATGAGGATACCCTTATCAAAGGACGGATGGATATTTTAGCTGCCACTAAACCTCAAGGCAAAACAACGGTTACACCTTTTTGGATTTTGGTCATTGAAACCAAAAACGTTACAATTAACGCCTTCGAGGGTTTACCTCAATTATTAACCTACGCTTATACAAGCCTAGAGAATCAAGAAGCTGTTTGGGGTTTAACCACAAATGGAATGAATTACCGATTTGTTTATCTTCAAAAAGGAAATCCTTCAACTTATCAACTCTTTCCTGATTTGAATTTGATTGACTCAGAACGAGCAGTTGAGTTGTTGCAAGTTCTCAAAGCAATTTGTTCAAAAGCCTCTTTTACCGACTGACAGGAAACCAATAATGTTTCATCAAATCCCTTTCCCTATTGATTTTGTCCGCCAAGAATTTCCATCTCTTGCTGGTGACTGGACATTCTTCGATAATGCTGGGGGTTCGCAAACGCTCAAGCGAGTGGTTGACCGAATTAGTGAATATTTGCTAACTTCTGATGTGCAATTGGGAGCGTCTTATGGTATATCACAACTCGCAGGCGATCGCGTGTCAAAAGCTGCCCAAGGAATGGCAACTTTAATTAATGCTAAATCCCCTTCGGAAGTGGTGATGGGTTCATCAACGACATTGATGTTGCGGATTCTATCTTTATGTATTAGCAAAACTTGGAATGCTGGGGATGAGGTGATTGTCACCAATTGTGACCATGAAGCCAATATTGGCCCTTGGATTGACCTAGAAAAGCAGGGAATTAAGATTAAAGTTTGGCAGGTTAACCCGGAAACCTTACAGTTACATCTCGAAGATTTAGAGCCATTATTGAGTAATCGAACTCGTCTGGTTGCCTTTACTCATGCCTCTAACCTTTTAGGCACAATCAATCCTGTTAAAGAGATTACCCAATTTGTCCACGAACATGGAGCAATGGTTTGCATTGATGGTGTTGCTTATGCACCTCACCGCTTAATTGATGTCCAAGATTGGGATGTTGATTTTTATGCGTTTAGCTTTTACAAAGTTTATGGGCCTCATTACGCCTTACTTTATGGCAAACAAGAGCATTTGTTAGCTATACCAGGACTAAACCATTACTTTATTAGTCAAACTACCATCCCTTATAAATTTCAGCTAGGAAATGTCAATTTTGAGCTGAGTTATGGGATGTTAGGCTTATGTGATTACTTGAGTGAATTGGCGCGAGTTGCTTACGGTGAACAGGCAGTACCCGATTTGAGAAGACAGATGGTGCAAGCGTATGAGTTGATCAGTGCTCAAGAAGAAGAAATTGGCGATCGCTTCCTTAAATACCTTACCAGTAAACCCAAAGTCCGCATCATGGGTCAACCCCAAGCCAATCGTGATGTACGAGTTCCGACTATTTCGTTTGTCGTGGAGGGAGTCAATAGCGAGGCGATTACGCTACACGTTGACAAGTACAACATCGGAATTCGTTTTGGTGACTTTTATGCCAGACGATTGGTTGAATCCTTGGGGTTAGACAAGCAGGGGGGAGTGGTGCGAGTCAGTATGGTACACTACAACACGCTTGAGGAAGTCGATCGCTTGCTCGAGGCGTTAGATCCAGTGTTGTAAATGCTACGTATCAGGTGTAGCAAACTTAGAGTAGGGTAGGCAAAAGCTATAGAGTGGGAAAAGCTTATGTTCTCGTTGCTGAACTTTGCCCACCCTACAGTTGCGCTTGAGCCAGTATTTTAACTTAAGCCGCAGCAGGCTCTAAAAGTGCCACATTTGAGAAGATAAACTCCTGATTGGAGACTTGTCCTTCTGTCTCGGTGCTAATAGCTCGGCGGGTTAGGATGAAATAATTCCCCACTTTTTCATATTCGTCCTCAAACAGGCTCTTGCCGCCTTTCTGTTCACCTGTTTTGGGGTCATGGTATACAGAATCATAACGGTGGGAGAGATAGCCTTCGCCTGTATCATGGCTGCGGAAGGTGTCGATTGTCACAACGACGCCGTGAATATGGCGATGGACGTGGCTGACTTCATTATTGCGAACTTTATAGCGATCGCCTTGGGATTTACCACCAAGCAGAATTTCAACAGAACCGTCTTCTTCGGTATTGCCAAAGCTAAACGTATTCTTGCCGTGAGTGTCTTCAAAACTGCGACGAATGCGGTGAATCGCAATCTCGAATAACTGAGCATGAATGGCTTGCTTGGCTTGCTCGTCATCCACATCAAGGACTTCAGCCTTAAGATCTGGGCTGACGCGAGCTTTGCCTGTGAACGTCTGATCGTCCTGCTTATAAGTTACATCGGCAGTGTAACCAGGGAAATTCTTGTCCCAAGTGTAGCGGTTTTCGTAAGCAGCCCGGAAGAGTTCTTGGGCAGAGGTTTGGAGCGCTGTCATGTAACTTTCCTATCGTCATTGACTACTATTGCTGTACTAGCATAGAAGTCAGTATCAAGGCTTGTATAGTCCTCAAGTGGGTACACTTTTGATCGAACCAAAGGTCAATTCTCTTCATGCCGTCTTTCAAGCGCTTGCCACTGCCCGTGATGAGCAAGAACTCCGGCTGCGCTTTATGGATACCGTTGGCGAACATTTTGATGTCCAACATTGGGGTATCCATTTACTCGATGAGCAGTTCCATCCGGCTGCGGTTGAACTTCACGGGATGCCTGACAAGACGTTGTTGAAAAGTAATGATTTCTTCACACAGGGATGTGTCTTTGAGATGTCTCAATCATTAGCCATTCAGCAATGCCCCCATCAGGGGACTGGTATGCAGTACCACGACAACAGAAGTCGCATCATCGATCCAGTAGTGCGCTATGTTCTTGAGCGGCACGCTCCCGTTCATGAGGAAATGCTACTCCCTCCGGGAGGTTGGAAACAATACGAACTGTATCAGCGTTGCTTCGCTGATTATGGACAAGAACATATTATGATGGGGCCTATTGTGGGAAGGGGGCAATTAATTGGAACCGTCCACTTTACTCGTGTCGGCAATACCCCTGCCTTTAATGCCGGAGACTTGGCAGATTTGAGTGCAATTTGTACCCATCTATCTACCTGCCTCGCAATTTTGCGAACACAACCGAAGCGATTGAACTTCCAACTGGAGAAGCGATTAACTCAGCGAGAACTCCAAATTGCTCAACTTGTCGCACAAGGATTAACGAATGCAGAAATTGGCACAGAACTCTGGATTACCCAAAATTCTGTCAAGCAAGCGCTGAAGCGGATGTTTCGTAAGCTTAATGTTTCTGCCCGTGCGGAAATGGTTGCGAAGTTACAAGATTCTTTGGAGTTGTAACAAATACGTTCACTTTCTCTCGTTCTCCACATAAAAATGAGAAGCTAGCATAGCAGCTCACTTGGTGTGGAATTCGTCACTATGGCAAAACTCATTCTTATTACAGGTGTCAGTCGGGGTTTAGGTCGAGCCATGACTGAGCGATTTATTCAGTTAGGTCACACTGTCCTCGGTTGTGCTCGTTCAGGAACAGCCGTTGAGGAACTTAACCAAAAATATGGTTCTCCCCACAATTTCACCGCTTTGGATGTCGGGGATGAAGAACAGGTAATGAATTGGGCAAAGCTAATCCTGAGTGATTATGAAGCACCGGATTTACTGATTAACAATGCGGCCATTATCAATAACTTAGCACCACTTTGGGAAATTCCCGGTGAGGATTTTTCTCGTTTAATTGATATCAATATTAAAGGTGTAGCGAACGTAATTCGTTACTTTGTTCCAGCAATGATTGAGAAGGGGAGTGGTGTTATTATTAATCTGAGTTCAGGTTGGGGTCGCTCTACCTCTCCTGAAGTTTCGTCTTACTGTGCTTCTAAATGGGCTATTGAGGGATTGACGCGATCGCTCGCTCAAGAACTTCCCGATGGGATGGCTGCCATTCCCCTCAGTCCCGGTATCATTCATACCCAAATGCTGGAAGTTTGCTACGGAGAAGATGCTGCCAATTACACTGCCATTGAAGACTGGGTGGAAAAAGCAGTTCCCTTTATCCTCCAATTAAGTCCCATCGATAACGGGATGCCACTTTCGGTTCCAGCTTAAGCAAATTTTCTAGGAGCAACCTTCAACCCACTCAACCTCTGGCAATTTTCCCGCCCGAACACTGGTGACACGATTCCTTTTAGTCTCAAATACGATACGATAATCAGCCTCGCTAGAGTTTTTGGGTACAAATGTGAGGTACTCCCCTTTCGGATCATATTTGTGTGGAGTCACTTTAATTTGTCCGGGATAGAGTGCCTGAATTTGCTCATCGGCATCACCAATTCCTATCCCACTCCCTGTAGTGATGCGGCTTTCCTCTCGCACATCAATACGAGCAATACGGTTATCAGTCACTATAAATAGGAGATCGTAGTCGTTACCCTCTGGTCTAACATAAGAACATTCTTTATTGTAAGATTGAGTCAATTTAATTCCAGCCGCCTTTTCAGCTTCCTCCACACTCATTCCCACTTGAATAGGGCCAATGCTGTTGAGGGATAATTTCCATTTTTCGGTCAGTTTTCTTTGCGCTTTGATTGCACTTGGACTCAGGGGAGAGGCTTCAGGGGTGATCTGGGCAGTTGTAGGTTGCCCAGACTTCATAGATTCAATGAAATTTCCGGCACTTTCCCCACAGCCTCCTAAAAATAGGGATGATGATAAAAGACTCAACAGTAGCAAAGATGACTGGCGCAGATTAAACATCTTTATTCTCTTATTTTAAATACTGTGATAGTACTAATGATAGAAAGCTAAAGAGCTAAACTGTGCCAGTTTGTGTCACTCTCTGAATTGACTCTAGATCAGTAGAACGCTCTCCCAAGCGGTTTATCTGCGAAGATGCTTTTTAGGAGCAGGGAAGCGCTATACTTATCTCATCTCTGATTGCTCAAACACCTGTTCTCTCCGCTCATGTCTCCAAAACAATTGCCGTTTTTATCAAGGATAATGATGGAGTTGACATTAGAAAATTGTTTGAGTGTAGCCGTTAGAGCACTTTTTGTACGAGCATCATCTCCAACTCCTCTAGAAACAACGGTTCGACAAAATTGCAGTCGAGCGACTCCTTGAGAGATGGATAGTTTGAAATCAGAGGTGCAGTTAGAGCTATCTCTTAACTGAATTGCCGATACCAAACCCTTCTGCCGTTCAGCTTTTGTCGGACCTGCAATTAATTGTTCAACAGCAAACCGAGCTAGACTTTGACTTTGAGTGGTGCGAATTACTGACTCAACATAACTGAAATTATTATTACTCTGTGGAGTTTTCGGGAAAAATACTTTGACTTTACTCAGACGTGCTGTGTTGGTTTGTGCTATATGGAGGGAGCTGGAGGTTAATTGAATTTGCGATCGCGTTGACTCGGTAGGTAAATTGTGAGTAGATTGCATTAATGCTGAAGCGTTGGCTATCTTGACTCCTCCACAAACTCCTAAAAATGGGATTGTGCATGAAAGACTCAAAAGAAACAGTTTTGATTGTTTGGAGTTAAGCATCACTAGAATTTGGTTTGATAAGGCTTGACATATTGAATATCCTAAAAAGCTTTACTAGATTTCCTTTACAAGTTGTGGCAATCTTTGAACTGTCCGTTAATTGTTGCTAATTCACCGAATAATGAAGAGTTTGCAAAAGACAAGGATATGTCGGCTAAGATAAAGCAATTTGTTTTCAGTATGGAGCGATCG
>CBKWLJ010000308.1:0-11097 GCA_966675205.1 uncultured bacterium | reverse complement strand
GTCTTTCTCTGGGAGATTAAAACTTCAGCCCTATTTTAGCGCCATGTTACCTAAAGAATTAGGTATTTTTCAATATAAAATTTTACTCGATATTAGAGGGACTTGACACTAGGATATTTTGAAGAATAAAACTTTCTATTTTTAAGATTAAAAGTTAGTCTATTGCCATTAAATCTATCGAATTTCTCTCCAAAAAAGCTTCTTTTTTGATGGAATTCAATAAAACAAGTTTTTTCAGCACCAGGATAAGTTTAAAAAATAGCAAAAGAAATTCAAGATTTCTCAGAGATTTTCCCAAACAGTAGAGAAGCCTCTTGAGCCGATTAACTGTATCAGGAAATGCCACCTTAACCCTTGAAAGTCTACTATTGATATAGTTAAGCACTTTTTCTTAACATCCACTGTCGATACCGAGTCAAAGAGCGAAGATAGATATTACCGACTATCACTCTCGACTTAAGGGTCAGTAACAATAGAGTCTATATCTGGACAGAGTTATTAGTGGTACTTATGGCAAAACACCCCCTATTATCGGTTGTCCAAAGCACTTTGGAGATACTGTAATGGTTCAATATCATATCCAACCTGATAGCGAAATCCCCGCCTCAAAGCAGCTATTCGACCAAATTCAGTTTGCAATTGCTTCTCGGCAATATCCCCCCGGTCATCGGCTTCCCAGTACCCGACAACTGGCAATGATTACCGGTTTACATCGCAATACCATTAGTAAGGTGTACCGACAGCTTGAAGAAACCGGATTGGTCGAATCTCAAGCTGGGTCAGGAATTTATGTCAAGGCACAGGGCCATGAAGGCGGGGCTCAGCGTCAGTCGCCGATCTTACAGCAGTATCCTGAAGCTTCTAAAATTGTACAAACAAGCCTTGACGAACTGCTGGCGCAGGGTTGCTCGTTGAGTGAAGCCAGAGAACTCTTTCTGGCAGAAATTGACTGGCGATTGCGCTGTAGTGCGCGAGTACTAGTTACCGTCGAGTCGCGAGACTTAGGGGCTGGGGAATTGATGGTACAGGAATTGGAAAAAGCGCTGGGAATCCCCGTGCAGTTAGTACCAATGGAAGAACTCGATCAAACCCTCGATCGCACCAACTCGGGTACAGTGGTCACTAGCCGCTACTTTATCAGGCAAGCCGAGGCCATCGCTGCCCCCAAATCCGTTCGTGTTATCCCTGTTGATATCTACGACTATGGCAAAGAAATCAAAGTCGTTCAAAGTCTCCCCAAAGATAGTTGCTTAGGTTGTGTAAGCATTAGCGACGGTATATTACGAGTGGTAGAAGTGATCATTCACAGTCTACGAGGGGAAGACTTACTCCTGATGACAGCTCAAGTTAATGAAACCTACAAACTTCATGCCTTGGTTCGCAGTGCCCAAACCATTATTAGCGACCAGGCTAGTTACCCAATCGTCAAAAATGCGATCTTAGCTGCCAGAGAGGATATTATCCGTCCCCCAGAACTCATTTGCAGTGACAACTATATTGGCACCAAGTCGGTTAATTTGCTTAAACGTGAATTAGGTTTAGGCTAACGGGTAGACAATTGAACAAATCAACTGTGGCTTGAGGAGATAAGATGACCATAAACATGCGTCCAACGTTAGGGGTAAAAGATAGTATTGAGGAGCGTCGTGCTGCTCGTGCTTTCAGTAGCGACCCTATTCCAGAAGCAATTTTAGAAGCAATTTTCCGCCTGGGTGTACGAGCACCATCAGGTTATAACTTACAGCCTTGGCGCTTTATTGTAGTTAGGGAGCAAGAGAATAAAGAAAAGCTGAAAGCTTGTGCTTTTAATCAGCGACAAGTGGGTGAAGCACCAGTAGTCTTAATTTGCTGTGGAGATAGGCGGGTTGGCCAATCCCAATACATCGAATCAGTGATTGAGCTAGCCAAGGAACAAGGCGCGATGAATGATGCTTACGCAGATTATATGCGCTCCGCCATTCCATCTTTGTTTGAGAACCAACCTTCTTTTGGGTCAATTGAAGCTTGGACAAACCGCCACACCATGTTAGCTGTTGCTCATTTAATGATTGCTGCTAAGAGTTTTGGGATAGACAGTTGCCCTATGGAAGGGTTTGTTGCGACTCAGGTAAAAGAAGCTTTCCAAATTCCAGAGGAGGTCGATGTTTGCTGCTTATTAGCGCTAGGTTATGCAGATGAGCCATGTAAGCAGTATGGTGGGCGCTTTAATATTGAGCAAGTTTACTTTGGTGAAAGTTATGGGCAATCCTTTATCCTGTCTAGGAGAACATCCTGCTAAGTAAACTTCTTTCCAAGCCAGTAACTCACCGTTGGAAACAGGTGCGTTAACGGAGTGTAACGCACCCTACCAGCTACCAGCTTGAAGATTTACATTTTAACTCTGGCAATCAGTTGCAGCACTACAGCCCACTGGATAAGCCGAATTATACGTAGTAGACCTTTTGCCGAACCAACTATAACGATTATCGCGAACTTGCTCGTAAATGCGATCGCCCATCCATTTCATTCCAGGCAGAGTACGGTAAGCCGAGATCAGGATATCCCCGCCAGGTAACAAATTTCCAATTTCTTCGGCTGCATCACTGCCTTGCCATCTGTGATCGGGTGCAGCCGCATCAATTAAAATCATCCCCATCTCACAATCTTGAGGCGTTACCCCAAATTGGCGCAAAGCTTCTTCATCCTGCATTGGGATGTAATCAAATAGCTGACCTTTATCCAGGTTTTCTAATCCCTGTACCAAAGTGGAGCAAAGGTTGCAATTGCCGTCGTAAATAACGTGGTATTTCATAGCTTCATGTTACTTTTGCCACAATGGGCAGTATATCTTTATTTTTAATTTAATTCTGAAAAAGGTCAAACAGCCTTTGTAGTGATATTAGTAGTACTGCCTAATTTTTCAGCATCTATTGATATGACTCATCCTGAGTTATTGATAGAGGCTGTTTTTGTTGAGAGTACTTCTACTTGTATTGTTTTGCCCAACTCTTGGAATTTCCCGGACAGGCTCCCAAGTTTGCGTAAAAGACAAAGAATCCACTGATTCTTAAGTAAGAGAGTCTAACCAAAGCACTGAGCCTCCAGTGTTTATCCAAGAGGTAGAAATCAATGAAGACCCAATGGAAAAAATTATTCGTTAAAACAACCGTTTGGTTAGCTGCTGAGATTATTCTCAATCTGATCGGGCTTGATAACCTAGCTGACTACAGCGAATTTATCTACGAACAAGATGTCATGATATTAAGCCAATATCCTCAGCCGACAACTCTAATTATTGCTTAAGTAAAAATGCGGATTTCAATTATTCACATAATTTATAAGCCTAAAAAAAATAGGGGGCTTACATTGTGTACGCCCTTAAACTTTAAAAATTTCAATAGTTATCGGATGGATTTCAAGGAAGAGAATGATGAAGGATGAAGTGCCCAGCATCCCATCTGTTATAGCAATCCCCGATAATGAATAAACACCAAAACAGCCGCCCACGATCCCAAGGCAACTTTTACGGCAACCAGGATGTTGAGCACAGGGATAACCCCGCCGCTGAAAAGTGCGCCCACGTCTCCGTGTGGTAATTCATATCCGGCTAGAGTGATAACCGATAGGAGAATGAAAATCAGAACCGAAACCTTCTCCCATATAGCGGCGTGCCAGCGCTTGTAGATTTCCTGCATCCACTCCGTTGATGAGGTAATCGCAACAAGGCCGATCGCAGTTCCGCCTGCCACTCCAGCCGCAAAACCCCCCCCCGGACTCAGATGTCCCCGAATCGCCAACTCGATACCCACCAACGCGGCAATGGTTGCTCCTAGACGCGCCATAACAATCGATGGTTCATCTTTAAACTGATAGATTGTGCAGAACGGCTTTTCATCAGCCAGCAGAAACTTTGCACCCATTACCGCGATCGTAAATACCACCACTTCAAAGATCGTGTCATACAACCGATTCCTGAGAATGACAGCCGTAACTGCATTAGGTACTCCACTTTCTTGTACAAGTGTTTGGACGATCGAGAACGATAAGTCCGGTGCCGGATTGGGCATGATCAAGAATTTGATGAATAGCGCTATCCCTGCTGCAATGTAAACCCATTTCATTTCTGCTTCTCCCCTAAGTCTGATGCATTGACATAAGTCAGGCTTGTCGCTGGTGATGAAAGTTCGGCTTGCATAATCTCATAGAGGCGTCGAACCCTAGTTGTGGTGTGATAGGGTTCTTGTTCATCCTCAGTCGTCACGAAGTCTTGATTATCGTACTCTCGTCTGGCACAGGCCGCATGGACTTCTTTCTCCATCAGTGCTCGGTGCAAGGCTTGCCTATTCGTATATGGCACTACCTCAACACGCATATAGTGTTTGTGAAAAATTGAACGCATGTCATTCATCAGTTGCTCAAAATGCTCACACTCCTGCCGAGTCGCTACGCTAACGGCTTTGCCATCTGTTAGAGACTCGTCATCTGTCTCGATCGCCCCGTCTTCGAGTACACCCAGACGCATCACCAGCGATGAACGCACTGCGATCGCATAGAGAGTAATCGCCAGCAGAGTCCCCATCAAGGCTTGAGTCAGCGCAACATCCGCCGCCCCCAAAACCGCAAATACCAATGCTGCTACTGCTCCCAGTATTCCCTGGACTACCAGGGCATGGTAGGGGTTGGTTTGAAGTATCAGCATGAGCGCAGATAACGGCAACAGAGCGGTTATGACATAGATATAGCTATCATTCATCGCTACCTCCCGTGCTGGAACAGTATGCCAATACATACCCCAGCACTGTATTCCAGATTGCCAAGGTGATGATGCCAAGGATGAGCAGCGGCCATTCGCTAGGTACCTTCGGAATGAGCAGTCCGACGATGATGAGCATGCTCCCTAGCGTATCTGCAACCGAAAGAGTATGCAGCTTGAATAATACCGAGCGGTGGCCGACCAGGGGAAAGGTTCCCCAAAACCAGAAGAAAATTCCTATACCGATGCAGGTATAACTCAGTGCGTCGATCATAGTTGATTCATTCGTTTAAGGATTTGTGCCAACAACATTAATCCGGCATTACCTACACAAAGGATGATCACCCCTACAACACCGAGCATCCAATCATCCCGTAAGACTGATACAACCAGAAGTATAATTGATGTCTTGGTGGCGACACTGCCAAATGCCAACATCTTCTGCCAGATATTCTCATCCTGCCAAGCCTCGTACATGGGTATGAGCAGAGCCAGAATCATTGCAATCAGTGCCAAGTTCATGCCTTTTTCCTCCGTCGTACCCAGTGGACTTCGTACCAGCCATTTTCGTGGTATTTCAAGACAATGGTCTTGGGCGTAAAGGTGATTAGAAATATATCCAGGAAGATGAGTCCAGGTGTGCGTTGTGGTTTGACTCGTTCCATCGTCACATCTTCGTGATTATGGGGACGGACGATCATTTCAAAGGCTTCCATATATGCCTGGGGAATTGCCACCACAGTTTCCCACAGCGCCCGCAGCCAGTCCTTTAAGGCTTCCGGGGTTTTGGGACGTCCGGGTAATAGAAGTGCGATGCTGACGCCGATGATGATGTTTTCCGGACTCAGATTAGCGGTGAGCAAGAACCAGATGGCCAGTCGCAATATCAGATTCAAATGTCCAATCATGCCATCACCATCCAGAAGAGCAGGAGCAACATTAGACTCATTCCACCGATCAGATGCTCAAATTGCTCCAAAACACGGGGCAGCTTGAGTACGGATCGTTTAAAAATCAAAAGATACGCCAACCAGCCCAGGCCGATGGTTACGAGTGGTTTCACGATATTCTTAAGGGTATAAGCCTCGTAATAGGCAATGTTTGCGACAAACAGGCCAACGAGCAACAGAATCACCGCTGGCCAGAAACCGGGCTTTACTGCCTCCTCGCCATCCGCTTTATGGGGCAAGAATATGAATTTGGCAAATGAGATGGCTGTTCCCAAAGCCGCAACGTTCATAGCAATTGTTTGCCAGGGCAGAAAATTTTTCGCCGTCAACACCTTCGCCCCAAAGCCAGACAATAAGGGAAAGCCTGAGATCGAGAAGCTGGCGATGACCAGAGCAATCCAGACTGTTGTATTGATCGGTCTGTGTTGCAGTTCCTTAAAGTTGCGGCTTGGTAAAGCACCCGCAATCAGGAAGAGTGCCGATTTGACTAAGCCGTGAGTTAGTGCATAAAAGCCACCTACGATTGGGGCAGCGAGGACAAAGCCTAACTGCGAAACCGTATGAAACGCCAGCATCCGCTTGGTATCTTTTTCAAAGACAGCATAAAACACGCCCAGCAGCGCCGTTCCCACTCCGAAGAGGCGGATCAGCGGATCGAGTTCCTCCACGATCAGCGCACAACGCACTAGCGGATAGACGCCAGCTTTAACTACAACTCCCGACAGTAATGCTGACACTGGTGTCTCTGATTCGGAGTGAGTCAACGGCAACCACAATCCCGATACAAAGATTCCCCCCTTAACCAAGAGTCCCAGAAAGATCAGGGCAAGTGCTTCCGGTGGTGCCCCGCGCAAACTTGCAAAACTAAACGAATGATTAGTCTGATAGGCTAGCACCGCACCCACCAGATAAAACAGCATTGCCGTGTTGCTGATAAACAGATAGCGCAAGGCCACCCAAATCGAGCGATCGGTGCGGGGATAGGCAATCAAGAGAAACGCGGCAATCCCGCTGACCTCTAACGCCACGTATAAACTGATAAAGTCTGCACAGGCGAACGCGGCATTGATGCTGCCATGCAAAATGATGGCTTGTGCATAAAAAAAAGCCGTCTTACCGCTGTGCCAACAGTAGAGGATAACCGCCAGTGTTACCACCGCATTGGTCAATATAAAGTAGCCGCTCAATTGATCGACCACTAAAGTGACACCGAAATGATCCAGTAACTGCAGTTTCAGCGGCGACTGTTCGACAAATAGCTGCAACGCATATCCAGTCGAAGCAAATGCCATGCACAAGGCGAGGGTTCTGTCAAGCTTTGGGAGCAGATAAATGGTGAACCCCAAAAAAAACGGTAGTGCGATCCATGCGATCGTGATGGTATTCATGGCGTATTGCTCTTCTCGATCTCGTTGCTTTCCAGGGTGGGATTATCCCGTGCCAGCTTCATAACACCGACCAGCATTAAGCACTGAATCGAAAAACCAATCACAATCCCTGTCAATATGACTGCCTGGGGAACCGGATCGGAGTAAGCGCCAT
This sequence comes from uncultured bacterium, assembly GCA_966675205.1. Lineage (GTDB taxonomy): Bacteria > Cyanobacteriota > Cyanobacteriia > Cyanobacteriales > Coleofasciculaceae > JBFLZA01. The sequence goes on along the minus strand of CBKWLJ010000308.1, from coordinate 3,873 downwards.
TTGCGGCATCTGAAACAATAGGTGTGAATAAGCCATCCCGTGATGCAACCAGCACGTAATAGGCGATGACCCCTGTACTCATGACATCCATAGAGATGATTTTCATCACCAGGTTTTTTTTGAGGATGATGCCAAAAAATCCGCAGAATATAGTGGCAAAGACGAAAGCTTCTAACACGGGAACTGCCTGTTGGGTAAGGGTCGGTCGTAATTATCTTGGGAAAAATACACGAGTTCTGAGTTTAGACCTTAGGATGACTCTCTAGAAGCTCAATGATTAAAAACGACAAAGGTCTTAAGCCTTTGACTGGTCGATCCAAAAGAGCGATCGCTTGCGCTAACAGTTGGGGAAACCCAAAAATGGGTTCAGTATTCTCAGTACCCAACTTGTCGCTCCTTGGGAGTGCCCGCTTGTGCTAACAGTCATGGGGACAATCCAAAATCCGAAATCCAAAATCCAAAATCGAATGACCGACATGCCACTGTTCCTCATTAGTACGGATTTATAGTGCTATATCTATCTTAATAGCACTATAAAATAGAGCAGGATTGAGAATCAAGGAAACAGGGGAATTCTAGAATAGGAAATGCCAATGGTTTTCCAAGAGATTATTATGGCTACTGAGTTGCTTTTGCTCAGCGTCTGGCTTCAGCATCGAATTCGCCGCGAAATACCACGTTCATGCCTTTTTTTCCGTCGAACTCAGAGTACAATGCCCTATGATGTCAGTCCTACTCCAAACAGTAGAAGCAACATCAGACTCATCACACCAATTAGATGCTCAAATTGCTCAAGGACACGAGGCAAAGTGATTACTGAGCGTTGAAAAATCAAAAAATGCGCCAACCAGCCAGCACCAATGATGGCAAGTGCTTTTGTGATATTAGCAACGGTATATGCCTCGTAATACACCCCACTGGCGGCAAGGCTCGAAGCAATCAGTAGTATCATCGGTGGCCAAAAACCAGGTCGTACATTCTTGCCTCCCCCATGCGGCAGAAAGATGAATTTGGCATACACGATTGCCGTTCCGACCGCTCCAACGTTCATGACAATGGCTTGCCAAGATACGATATTCTTCAGCGTCAATACCTTCGCTCCAAAGCCGACGAACAAGGGAAAGCCCGATATTGAGAGACTGGTCATAACCAGGGCAATCCAGAGTGCGGTATTGAGCGGCTTATTTTGTAGCTCTTTGATGTTTCGGCTCGGTAAGTTGCCCACGATCAGGAACAGCGCCGATTTAACTACTCCGTGCGCTAGTGCATAAAAGCCACCCACAGCCGGTGCAGCAAGAATCCAGCCTAATTGCGAAATCGTGCTCAACGCCAGGATGCGCTTGGTATCCTTTTCCAATGCTGCGTATAACACTCCCAGAAGAGCGGCCCCAACTCCAAAGAGTGTGATGATGGGAGCAACCTCGTCCAACATGAGAGCACAACGTACTAGTGGAAAGATGCCTGCTTTGATCACAATTCCCGAGAGCAAGGCCGACACAGGTGTCTCTGATTCGGAGTGGGTTAGCGGTAACCACAATCCCGATATAAATACTCCACCTTTGGTCAATAGTCCCAAAAAGATGAGAGCAAGCGCCTCCGGCGGTGCCCCGCGTAACCCTGCAAAACCAAACGAATGATGCACCTGATAGACTAGCACCGCGCCAACTAGGTAAAACAGCATTGCTGTGTTGCTGATAAACAGATAGCGTAAGCCAACCCAAATTGATCGGTCAGTTCGAGGATAGGTAATCAAGAGAAACGCGGCAATACTAATTACCTCTAACGCCACGTATAAACTGATGAAATCCGAACAGATAAACGCGGCATTGACACTGCCATGCATAATGATGGCCTGCGTATAAAAAAAAGCTGTCTTATCGGTGCGCCAACAGTAGAGTAGGACAGCGGTGGTTACTAGCGCATTGGTCAATATAAAGTAGCCGCTCAATGAATCGGCTACTAATGTGACACCGAAATGATTGAGTAATTGCAGTGTCAGCGGTGACTGATTGACCAGTAGCTGTAGCGCATATGCGGCTGAAGCAAGGGTGACGCCTAATGCGAGGTATCGGTCAAGTTTGGGGAGCAGATAAATGCTGAACCCGATAAAGAACGGTAGTGCGATCCATGCGATCGTAATAGTATTCATGGTGTGTTGTTCTTCTCGCTTTCGTTGCTTTCCACTGTTGGGTTATCCCGTACCAGCCTCATGACACCGACCAGCATTAACAATAATTCGTAATGCGTGAATTCGTAATTCGTAATTCAAAGGCGGGTTAGAGTCCTCGACAACGCACGTCGCTTTAGGAGCAGTCGGGGTCTCTCATCCCCGGCGAGAACTTAAGAGGGAACGGGGAACGGGGAACAGGGAACGGGCAATCCCCCTACTTAAAAACAGGGGATTGGGATCAGGACGCTTTGAAACCTCGCATCAAGCTGCCGGACTTCGTCCCGCTTCGCTAACGTTTCAAGTATTTTTTCCTCTCATTAATCAATTCAGGGGCTTGCGTCCTTGAGCTTCGGGGCTTATATCTCCCCCGTTCCCCATTCCCTATTCAGGAGTTCCCGCCCCAAAGGGGCTCGGTCAATTACGAATTACGAATTACGTAGCTTGCTTCTCGCGAGAACGAGTACTACGAATTTTGAATCACAATTCCGGTCAAGATGACTACCTGGAGGACGGGATTGGAGTAAGCACGGTTTTCGACGTTTGAAACAATGGGTATGAACTATTGATCTGTGTGACCGACATGCCACTATCCCTCGTTAGTACGAATTAATAGTGCTATATCTATCTTGTTAGCACTATAAAATAGAGCAGAAACAAGAAGCAAGGAGACAGGGGGATTTAAAAATTGGAAATCCCAATGGTCTGCCAAGAAAATACCAAGGTTGTAAACGCAAGGAAGTATGGCTGTTAACCCATTTGTGCCGCAAGGTTTAGTTGGAAGAAAGCAAGAGCTACAACAGGTGCTTCACATTCTCTCCAGCGATGGCGATTTAGTGATTGCAGGAGTACCAGGGAGTGGGCGGCGTTCTCTGATTCGTTGGGCAGCGCACCAAGTTGGTGCTAGGGTGGTGGAAATTGACTGTTTGCGAACTACAGATGGCAAGCGTTTTTTGCAGTTGTTGGCAGAAAGCTTGATTGCCGTTTTCGCTGCGCCGGAGGAATTAGCATTAATCGAACAGTGGATTGAATTGCATCCTCTGAGTTTGGAAGTATCTGCCAACGGACAACCTCGCCTCATCTGGTATTTAGCTGATGGAGGAGAATGGGCACTGTGTCAAATTCTGCTGCACTTACCTCAAGTAATGGCTGAACAGCTCAATTGCCGAGTCGTGCTGGTGTTTCGCAATTTTCCTCACATTCGCTCTTGGGATAAGGAACGTAAATGGGAAGGGTTCTTGCGTCAAGAAATTGCGAATCACGCTCATGTCAGCTATGCACTGATTGCTACAGTGGCAGAACCTTGGATGCAAGATAGTAGTTTGCAGGTTGTTTCACTGGCTCCCTTATCTGATGAAGAACTTCGCGCCTGGGTTGAATCAGTCATGGAAGTACAGGGATTAAAATTCGAGTTGGAAGGTCATGCGATCGCTTTATTTTTGAATTACGTGCAGGGCCATTTGGGGGATGCGATCGCACTTGCTCGCAGAATTTGGCTCGATTGCCGGGATTCTCCTACTTTTAACGGCAACCAGAAAGCCGGAATCATCCAAGCACACCACGTTCATCGCAGTGCTTTGGCGCTTATAGAAGATTTATCGCTTACCTATGAGTCCCTCATTTTACTACTCCCTTCCAGCCAAGTCCAAGTGTTAGAAAGTTTAGCGCTTGACCCTACTGATAGCCCTCATAGCCGTGAATATATT
>CBKWLJ010000307.1:0-11133 GCA_966675205.1 uncultured bacterium | reverse complement strand
CCTGTTTCCGGGTGTCATAGTAGAAGGTTTCAACCTTTTTCTGCGCCCCTTCGAGAGAGCGAGTGAGCATTCCGGATTCGATGGGCATATCTTCCTCAACGCGGAAGGCATTCATCAATCCTGCCACGCGATCGCCACCAAAAATCCGCAACAAGTTGTCGTCCAAACTCAGGAAGAACTTGGTTGAACCGGGGTCGCCTTGGCGTCCCGCTCTTCCCCGCAACTGGTTGTCAATCCGGCGGGATTCGTGGCGTTCTGTACCAATAACGTGTAGACCTCCTAACTTGATGACCTCTTCATGTTCCCGTTTGGTAAACTCTTCGTATTCTTCACGAACCGCTTTGTAGACATCCCGCAGTTTTTGAATCACCTGGTCATCCGTGGGTGCATTTTCTGATGCGATCGCTAACTTGTCTTCAGCTTCGAGTTCTGGCAGACTCCGCTCTCCGTACTTCTGCACTGCGTAATCTACAGCCGTTTTTAACTGTTTTTCAGTTTCCTTAGACAGCTCGGTGGGGAAGATTTGCGGACTGACTTTCCATGTTTTTGCCTTTTTACCGGGAGCAAACCCTTTAGCGGGCGCACGTCCACCCGCACCTGCTACGGACAGGGGCGCAAACGCATCCTCTTCCTCCGGCATCACAATTTTGGGCATGAAGTATTCCCGCAGCTTCAGTCGCGCCATGAAGTCCGCGTTCCCACCCAAAATAATATCTGTGCCTCGTCCCGCCATGTTTGTTGCGATCGTTACAGCTCCTTTTCGTCCTGCTTGAGCGACAATTTCCGACTCTCGCTCTACATTTTCAGGACGAGCATTGAGCAGGTTATGGGGTACTCCCCGTTCTGCCAGCAAACTGGAAAGCAGTTCCGATTTTTCGACACTCGTTGTTCCCACGAGTACCGGCCGTCCAGCTTTATGCATCTGGTCGCATTCTTCAGCAACAGCCTTCCACTTAGCTGGCTCAGTTTTGTAAACCACATCTGACAAGTCCTGCCGTCCCGCCGGTCTGTTCGTGGGAATAATGGTTACTTGCAAGTTATAAATTTTTTCAAATTCCGCTTCTTCCGTCTTGGCAGTACCCGTCATCCCACCTAGCTTGGGATAGAGCAAGAAGAAGTTTTGATAGGTAATCGTCGCGAGGGTTTGAGTTTCATTTTGAATTTCCACTCGCTCCTTGGCTTCAATCGCTTGGTGTAAGCCATCACTCCAACGGCGTCCTGCCAGTACCCGCCCGGTGAATTCATCTACGATTACGACTTCCCCGTTGCGAACAATGTAGTTCACATCAGCGATAAACAATTCCTTGGCTTTAATCGCGTTGAAAATGTAGTGTGCCCAAGGGTCATTCGGGTCATACAAATCCTGAACCCCCAGCAATTGCTCAGCTTCAGCAAATCCTTCATCCGTCAGCAGCACGTTACGTGCTTTTTCATCGACTTCGTAGTGTTCTTCTTTTTTGAGCGATTGGGCAATCTCTGCTGCTTTCAAATACTTCTCTGTAGGGCGCTCCACCTGTCCGGATATGATCAATGGTGTCCGCGCTTCATCAATCAGGACAGAGTCCACCTCGTCGATGATGCAATAGTTGAAGGGGCGTTGCACGACATCTGCCATCGTCGTTGCCATGTTGTCGCGCAGGTAGTCGAAGCCCAACTCACTGTTTGTCGCGTATGTGATGTCACAGGCGTAGTTACGCTGACGTTCCGCTGGTCCCATACCCGATTGAATCAGCCCTACACTCAATCCCAAGAAGCGGTGTACTTGCCCCATCCACTCAGCGTCTCGACGGGCTAGGTAGTCGTTGACCGTAACCACATGCACCCCCCTGCCGGTGAGAGCATTTAGGTAGGCGGGTAGCGTAGCCACTAGGGTTTTCCCTTCACCCGTTTTCATCTCGGCGATTTGCCCTTTGTGCAGAACAGTACCACCCAAGAGCTGAACGTCAAAGTGACGCATTCCCAAAACTCGCTTGCCTGCTTCCCTGACTACAGCGAAAGCTTCCGGCAACATCTCATCCAACAGTTCTTCGCGTTCTTTGTCGCTTGTCGCTTTCTCCAAGCGCTGTCGGAATTCTACAGTTTTACCTTTGAGTTGCTCATCGGATAAGACTTGGATGTCTTCTTCGAGAATATTAACTTCAGCAACATAAGGCTGGTATTTCTTAAGTTTGCGTGCGTTGGGATCGCCCAGTAAATTTTTTAACATATCAGGAGAGGGAGACGACTATTGGCTAGGTTTTAGGTAGAGGTTAGAGATTTAAGACGATAGGCTAGGAGTAAAGAGTTTAAAAATATGCTTCAAAACTTTTTTCAGTCTTGAATGTCCCTAACGGCTAACCACACCGAAAGCCACCGCTGTTTTGGAGGCATTGCTATGATCATCCTATCACTTCCCCTGAGATTGAGGCGGTACGGCGATTTCGGCAAAAGCGGACGGGTTATTTGGTATTAAGTTTTTCTCTGTGTTTGTGGCAAGGGTAGGGTGCGTTATTAACGCACCAACTGAGTGCGCTAACAACTTTCAACCTTCTAACCTTCAGCCCATTTTCAGCTACTTTGTCCCATACAAGCGATCGCCAGCATCCCCAAGCCCTGGCACAATATAACCATTCTCATCTAACTTTTCATCGATCGCTGCTGTGTAAATCGGGACATCTGGATGATGATCATGAAAGTGCTTAACCCCCTCCGGTGCTGCCAATAAGCACAAAAACTTAATCGACATGGGGTTGAATTCCTTAATCCGATCCACCGCAGCGATCGCAGAATTCCCAGTTGCTAGCATCGGGTCAATCACCAATAAGTCTCGATGCTCCACATCATGCGGCAGTTTTAAATAATACTCAATCGCCATGTAGGTGGTTGGTTCACGGTACAAGCCGATATGCCCCACCCGCGCAGAAGGCATCAGTTCCATAATTCCATCCAAAAGCCCCTGTCCTGCCCGCATAACGGAAACCAGCACCATTTTTTTATCCGAGGCAATCATCGGAGCTAGCATTGGAGCAAGGGGCGTTTTGATCGGTTCATACTTGAGCGGCAAGTCCCGCGTTACCTCATAGGCTAACAACATTCCCACCTCTTTTAAGAGTTGGCGAAATTTTGCTGTACTGGTATCAGCGTGACGCATTAGCGTCAATTTGTGCTGTACGAAGGGATGGTCGATTACCGTGACTTGAGGCGTCATTAGTTAGTGGTTAGGGGTGAGTGAATGGGTTGTTAGCGGTTTGTTCAGACCTAACAACACACAACGAAGCGAAGGACAATCATTAAAATACCGTTCCATCGCTCTCTATTTGAATCGGGGGGACACCCCCTGTTCTCAACTGAGCAGCAATTCGGCGTCCGGCTGTCCAGGTTCCGCCTTGCAAGACTTTCACTAAGGGCAATTCGGTACTACTTAGATGCAGTTGTTGCCGGATGGTATCAGCAATTCGGTCTAACAAACTCACTGTCAGTGCCCGCCACTCCACAATAACTTCTGAGCCAGGTAAGTGGTTCTCCTGTAAGATATGGGGTGATTTAGCTTCTATTAACCCTAAATCTAGGCACAAACCTCCGTTGCGATATTCCGCCAAACCCGTCATCTCATCTAACCTAATAATCTCCACACCGAGTTCCTGTAAAGGTTCAAGGAGAGAGTAAGTTAACCATTGGGAGAGTTTATGAAAGGGTACGTAGCGATCGCTAGGGTAATCTCCTTCTAAAGCGGGATGCATCCAGACATCGCCCAAATTCACATCAGCTAAAACCAGCCGTCCCGGCCAAATATTCCCCAATCCCTCTAGCACTGCGTTGAATACCGTACTGGCAGGTAAAGGGGTTGAAGGTTGTTCGGCAAAGCCGTTCCCGAAGGGTAGGTTGGTTTGGGGTGAAGGTTGAAGGTTGGAGGGTTGAAGGTTGAAGGTTGGAGTTGAAGGTTCACCTTTCAATCCTTGATTCAAACCCTGAAGCAAGTAATTGACTAAATTGCCAGGACGTGAATTGTCTGTGCCAAACAACTGAGGTAAGGTAACAAGCGATCGCCCTAATCGCTGGAGCAGTTCCAAGCGGCCTTCCAATCCGACGAGGGGGTTTGCCTCACTCACCTGAAATCCTTGGGCAAGTTTGGGCAGGGTTAATTGTTGAAGCCCTGCGGCATCTGCTTGCAAGGGATACTCTGGGTTGCTGGAAAAAACGCCTTGGCAGAACATCCGGAAACTGGCCACGGCTAACCCTTCAGAACGGCAAAACACTAGCCCTGTTTCTTGTTCCTGATATTGCCACTGGTTGCCTGCCCCAGCATCGAGCAAGACGCTAATAATGGCTAGGTCAAACTTGGCTTGCGCTTTTTCTACAGGGGTCAGTGTAGCCAAGTGCTGTTCGAGTTGGGCGAGGCGGGGGATATTGCCAATTTCAAAATGTCGCCAGCGACTGTGGAAGGGAATATTTAAATCGGGATACTCATCGTGAATCACCTCACTCACATAATTGGCTACCTGATCGAGTTGAGTTAGATTGCAGCGAAAGGAATGTAACTGATCAGCACAGGCTAAATGAAAAATGCGATCGCATCGCTCTCGAATAGCGGTGGGCGTTCTCAAGTATGCGATCGCACTTCGTTCGTACTCAGAGCAGCTTACTTGCTGATGATTCTTTAATACCATTTGCTTGTAAAATGTTTGAGGTTTTCAAGAGTTGAACGTTGACAAGTTGAACGTTGAAAAGTTAGACATTCCCGAAGGATAGCCTCTACAAAAGGATCATAGGATTTCCCATCTGTGGGGCTTTGCCCGCCCGCTGCGCTAGCGGTACAAATTGCGGAAAAATCACCTCTGAGCCGGGAAAAGGTTAAAGGAAAAAGGAATTGAGCGGAGTCCGAATCTCCTGCTCGCATCCCCTTCTCCCTTAGCCTTTAAGCTGCCCCGAAGGAGCTTCAAATCGGTCTTCACTCTCTGTAACCGGCTAACCTTCAACTTCAACCTGCCAATTTTCTAGATCTTGCAACCTGCTAACTCGCTAAAAAATTACGTCCTTTGACTTGAGTGAGGGTTACTGCGTCGGGGGTTTTACCTTCGGTGTAGTAACCAGCAGCTTGCTTAGCGGTGATTTCTACCTGGGCATCGGCAGGAATCAATTCTTCGGGAATGGCAATTCGCTTAACCACCTCAATACCAGAATTTATGATCGCGTTGTATTTCATATTGCTCATGGAAACAAAGCGATCAATCCGGGTAATTCCTAACCAATGCAATACATCCGGCATCAGTTCTTGAAACCGCATATCCTGAACCCCTGCCACACATTCGGTGCGATTGAAGTAGGATGCGGCCAAATCGCCTCCTTCTTGGCGTTTGCGAGCATTGTAGACCAAGAATTTGGTAACCTCACCCAAGGCACGCCCTTCTTTGCGGAAGTACACGAGTACACCTGCACCTCCCTCTTGAGCCGTCTGGACACAAACCTCTAACCCATGGACTAGATAAGGACGGCAAGTACAAATATCCGAACCAAATACATCTGATCCATTGCACTCATCATGAACCCGCACCGCTAATTTACGATTGGAGTCAGTAATGGCTGCGACATCTCCGATCAGATACACCGTCACCCCACCAATCGGGGGTAAAAAGACTTTTAAATCTGGGCGCGTGACTAATTCGGGATACATCCCCCCTGTCTGCTGAAACAGCGCATGACGCAAATCACTTTCTTCTACTTGAAGACGCTGGGCAATTCCCGGTAGATACCAGACAGGGTCGATGGCTACTTTGGTCACCACCAAATTGCCGCCCTCTTTCACTATTTGACCGTCAACTGACAAGCGCCCTTTCGCGATCGCCTCTTGCAGTTCTGGCATATTAATATGGGCTTGGGTAACGGCAATCGTGGGTCGAATGTCGTAACCTTTTTCGTAGAGTTCGGCGTACGCTTCACCCACCATTGCGCCAAAAGGATCGAGGCAGACAATTTTGTTAGCATCAGCCCAACTCGGATGTGGGCCAATGGCAACAATAGGAGAAGTATTAGTCAAATCAGCACGGTGACTAGGCTGAAGGGCTCCACTCGCTACAGCTAAAGCTCGATAGACCGAATAAGAACCCGAGTGAGTCCCAATAACATTACGGTGAGCTGGGTTCGTCAATGTCCCAATAATCGGCCCTCGTTTTTTGGGGTCACTTTCTCCCCAGTGCAAGCTTAAAGGTTTTGACGCCAAACGACCGGGATGAGAGGTTAGAACAATATGCCTTGGTTTGGTTACAGTTTTCGCTTGTTGCATGATGACCCCCAGTAGAATGCACAACTAATGACCACCGGTTGGGTGATACCCAACTCAGTAAGTTGAAATAAGCTCTAATCATAGCAACCCAATTTTAGGTATTGAAGTATCTGGTGTGGGGAAAATGCGATTGAGCCCTATTAATTACTGTCCTGGATACAAAAGATATACTAGTGGTTCATTGGTGAAATAGACCTAATCCAGAAACGCTTCCCACGTCTGGATGAGGAGCTATGCTCTCAATGCAAATGACTCTTATGAAGTCGGTTTGTTTACGTAACCCTCAAAGCTTCTACTCCCAGAAGGAGTTGATGTACAGGTCGAGCTTGATTTCTATTAGTTTGATTAAGTCTTGTAATGTGTACTTATCCTACACTCGTGGGGAAACCTAAACTCCTCGTAAAATACAGCTAGTCTATGAGACACTCAAAATTTATCGTTCTCTCCAAGTAACCTGCTACCTCCCCTGTAAATTTTAAGAAAAATTAAGCCGTCATCCTCTGCCATCAGGTTGCACCATGATCTCAACTTCATCTGAATCGTTAAGCCAGCACGACGTTCCTAAAAGCGGATTGTTGATCGCTCAAGGATTAAAAGAAAAATCACAAAATTACAAAAAATTATTATCAGAGGTGTTGAAGTGGACTGGAGGACAGCCCTTACTCACCCAGAAGCTGTGTCAACTGATTGTCGAGTCGGAAGATTCACCCCCCTTGGGTTCTGAGGCGGAATGGTTTGACCAATTAGTGCAGTGTCACCTGATTGACAAATGGGAAAGCTTGCCGGAATTAGAGTATTTGCGGACAATCCGCGATCGCCTTTCTCGACGGAAGCAGCGCAGTGTTAAGCTCTTGAAACTTTATCAGCGAATTTTGCGACAAGAGGGAGTTGTCGTTAATGACAGTTCCGAACAGAACGAATTGCGACTATTAGGGTTAGTCGTCAAGCAACAGGGCAAGTTAAGGATTCACAATCGAATTTACGAAGCGATCTTTAACCAAACTTGGGTTGAAGATGCTTTAAAAAGGTTATCTTCTGAGCTTGAGCCTAGCGATGCCGAATTCCTCAAAGCGCTGGCTGAATTAGAAAGAAAGCTGCTCGTATCTCAAGTAGAAATCCTCTCGCAGGTAGACAACGACGCTGAAGAACAAGGCTCGGCTCAAGCGCTCTATGAGGTGCTGCGCGAGGTGACGGCAAAAGTTGGGGATTTACTCGGTGCAGACCGTGCCACTATTTATTTACTCAATGACGAAAAGACAGAGCTTTGGTCACTGGTTGCAGAGAATGAAGAAGGGGAATTCCTTGATATTCAAGTGCGAGTTGGGGAAGGAATTGCAGGTCAAGTTGCCCAGAGCAGAAAAGTCATTCATATCCCGATTAATGTCTATGATGACCCCCGCGCTGCTCTCGTTAAAGAGTATGACAAGAAATACCACTATAAAACCGAAAATATCTTAGCGCTGCCAATTCTTAATGAAAACAAGGAAGTTGTCGCTGTTATTCAATTATTAAATAAATTACAGCCGAACACTCTGTCTGGTGAAAATCAGCGCGAAGTTAGACCCTATGGTTTTACAAAATTAGATTTGGAGCGATTGGCTAGATGTGTTGTTCCCATTCGCCGAATTTTAGAAAGCTGCCAATCTTGTTACAAAGTGATGAGGAAATTGCGGGCAACCGCAGCTTTAGCGGAAGCAACCCGCTCTCTTGACCAAATTAATTTAGATACCAAAGCCATCCTACAACGGGTGATGAATACAGCTAAAAAGCTGATGAATGCTGATCGCAGCACCCTCTGGTTGGTCGATCATGATGGCGGTGACTTATGGACAGAACTTCCAGGTAAAGGGGAAGTCCGTTGTCCTATCGGAATTGGGTTTGCCGGTCAAGTTGCCCTAACCCGCGAACCCATGATTATCCCCTTCGATTTGTATGACCATCCGAGTGCCGAAAACGCAAAAAAAATCGACGAGCAAACCCGTTATCGGACTTGTAGCTTACTCTGTATGCCCGTTGTCAGCCCTGATGGCGAGTTACTAGGAGTCACTCAATTAGTCAACAAGCGCAAGCCAGGAAATCATCCTGAATACAACAAAGAGGATTGGCCTACTGTTCCTGATTATTTCAAAACGAGCTTTGATAGAAATGATCAACAGGCTATGCAAGTTTTCAACGAACGAGTTGGAGTAGTCCTTCAGTTTGTGAGAACTCATGAAACCCTAAAGCAATTAGCGCAAGTTGAGCCCAAAGAAGCAATTTATAATGCTTTGGCGGTGTTGAGTAATGCAGTTGCCAATCAGAGTGATGAAGCTCTTTACAATGCGCTTTATTATCTGATGAGCTTTATCAATCAATCCATCAGCCAGTTGTTGGTAGCCGAATATACAACAATTTTCTTGATGGATGCAGAAGAAACGGGATTTTGGTCGTTAAGTATCGAAGAAGATGGAGGAAATGCGGCAGAAATTGGTATCGCGGCTAGTCAAGGCATAGCTGGCAAAATTGTAGAATCAAAAGCGGTACAAGCTACCACTAATCCTCGGAAGTTTAATGATGTTTTGATCTATAGAGGTATCAGTCAAGAAAATTTAAATAACCTGCATAATTTGTTACTATTTCCAGTTGTCGATCATCAAGGGAAGATAGTCGCAATTATTCGGGCTTGCAACAAATTACAATCATTTTTATCCAGCCTTCCTTTAGCTGAACGAATTGAGCCTAAAGGATTTAATAAAGCAGATGCTGATCATTTAAAGCAGCGCATTGAAACCCTTTTGCCCATTTTGCACGCGTTCCAATCCTTCCATCTCGAAATCCAAAATATTCAAGAACAACGAAGAGCGATCGACCCACTTTATCAAGCCATTAGTTTTGTCAGCCAAAGCAGTGGAAATCCGGAAGAATTGATTCAAAAAGTGATGCAAGCGGCGAAAAAACTAACCAATGCCGATCGTAGTACACTTTGGCTGGTAGATGCACAAACCAACGAACTTTGGACGACCATTCGCCAATCTGATGGTTCTTGGCTAGAAACACGAGTTCCCATGGGAGAAGGTTTTGTGGGTAAGGTTGCTCAAACGGGTCAATCGGTGATTATTCCCTTCGACTTATATGACCATCCTGACTCTGACATTGCTCGACAAACTGACGAAAAAACACATTATCGCACTTGTAGCCTGCTCTGTACGCCAGTTCTGGGTTCGGATGGCGAGTTACTGGGTGTCACTCAGCTAGTTAACAAGCGGTTACGGGGTAATTTCCCAGAATATGATTCGTCTGATTGGCCCAATGTTCCCGAATACTTCAAAACGAGTTTTGAGGACAAAGATCAAAAAGATATGGAGATATTTAATAATCAAGTTGGAGTTATACTGCCAGGAATTATTAATCGCCAAAGCAATTCAAAAAATAAGTAAATAGCCCTCATGAACTGCGTACACTAGGACGCATGAATATTAATTTCTCCGTGTCCGGCGTGTCTGCAACATCCGGAGTGTCTATTTTTGAGTCAGCCTACTCACTTGTGAACATAGGAGTTCTTTGTACAGAGAAAAAGGGTGCATTGAATCTTCCTCAGAACTGAGAGAAAACTGCTGTATTCAGTTCTGGGCAAGAAAAATTAACTCAGCTTTTAAAGAGCGTATTTAACTCCTCATTGGATGTACCAAGAATTCGGGCTAATCGGCGGAGTTCATTATCACTGAATCCATCTCGGACTTCAGTTAACTCCTCAACGGATTTTCCTAAAATCCGTGATAGAACTTTTAGCTGATTGTCGCTGATATCTTTGCCGCTAAAAATTTCTTTCAGTTCTCTAGGAGAGAGTTTATAAGAATTGCAGAAGTGTACGAATTCTTTGTTGCTTAGATCAAGTTCCCGTTGTCTTTCCCGTAATAAGTAGGCAATGGCTCGAGTTCCATGTTCAGGACGTTTGGCACTTTCTATATAGTGCTTCATCCGCTTTTGCAGTTGATAAGCATTGCCTCCTGTCTGCTTCATCAAATCCCGACAAGCCATTTGTAAAGCTTTGTTGAGAGTTTCGTTCTCTTCGTGCAATCTCTCGTACTCATTAAACGTCTCAACAATTCTATCGGCAAATTCTGGAGTACAAAATCCTACTTCCATGTCCTCGTAGGAAATAGCAATATAGGAACGGTAGTGGTTAAGTTGTACGCGTAAAGATTGTTTAGATGGTTTCATTAATTTCAAGTTTTAACAAAAGGTCATAATACGCAAGGAATTGAGTCAATTGTGCCAAAATCTTGATGCTGTGGATAGTCATTTAGAATTCAATACTTAACCGTAGACCATCTCAGTTAACATGCGTTAGAAACCTCACCGAAGAAACGTGCTGACAGATGTCTTGGATTTTACCAATTTGAATGCAATCTTCTACCCCGTAGGAACTTGGTACTTCAAACCGTAGCTTTTGTCCTGGTTAAGGACACCTTGGAACGATAAGAAAGTCCCTTTCCTGCTTGAGACCCCTTACACCTGCTCTCGCCACGCTAAACGTTTAAATAACGTACACAAACAGGTGAAGTAGTTAAAATACAATATTCAGCTTGTAAAAGAAAAGACTTGCCCTGGTACAAGTCCCCGCAGCGATTACTACTACTGACTTTGCCACATTTGCGATCGCTACAGGCACTGTAAGTAGGTCGGCAAAATTCTTCGTTCCTCGTGAGGGCTGTCATTACTCATTGGTCAAGAGGTAACGGGTTTCGCTAAGGTTACGTTCTGTAACAAGTTCGGTTTATTTCCGTTGCTAAACGGGCGCTATCAGCTCATGGCAGCGAATGAGCGAGGTCATCACCCCCAGGACTTACGCATGGATACCCTATATAGTAGGGGCGATTCATGAATCGCCCCTA
>CBKWLJ010000306.1:0-11140 GCA_966675205.1 uncultured bacterium | reverse complement strand
CCTACGCGATTCCATGTTTAGTGGCACTTACTTTGCCGCAAATCAGGCAGATGTCGTGGTTCAGCCATTCAACGAGTATCAACAATGGCTCGCCGATGCTGCTGCTCAATCGCCCACTCCTGCCTTTAATCAGGCTGCTTTTGAGTACAGCCAAGCAAACGAGCAGGAGGGTGCAACAAAAGACAAGGTAGCCGTTCGCGGTTGGGACACCATCCCCCCGGCACCGCCGCCTGTGGTGAATTATGCACCTAAGCATGAACCGGATAGTCCGCCAGCGTGAGTAAGGCAGAAGGCAGGAGGTAGAAGGCAGAAGGGGGACAGGAGGTAGAGGTAGAGGGTAGAAGTTAAAAGCCTTCAAAATATTCCTAAAACATTCCTCTTTGTTGTTCTCTTAGTTCGTTCTTGTACCTTCATCCTCCCTTTCCTCAATTAAGCTTCCCGTTCTTCCCCCTTTTCCTTCTGCCTTCTGTCTCCTTCTCCTCCTTCCTTCTGCCCTCTGCCCTCTGCCTTCCCCCTCAAAACAAGCAAACTATGACTAACATTTCTCTTGAACCAATCGAAGCCGTTCGCGGGCAGCCCTACCCCGGTGCGCCCGACAACTGGAAGCGATTCTTCACCTTTAGTACCGATCACAAAGTCATCGGCATTCAATACATCGTCACCTCGTTCTTCTTTTTCCTGATTGGAGGCCTGTTGTCGATGGTGATGCGGGGTGAACTGATTACCCCCGAAGCTGATCTAGTCGATCGCACCGTTTATAATGCCCTGTTCACGATGCATGGATCGATCATGCTGTTTATGTGGACATTCCCCGTTTTAGTAGGACTGGGAAATTATCTAGTGCCGCTGATGATTGGGGCACGAGATATGGCATTTCCTCGCCTCAATGCGGTTTCATTTTGGATGATTCCCGTGGTGGGAATTCTCATGCTTGCCAGTTTCCTGGTGCCGGGAGGCCCCTCACAGTCAGGATGGTGGGCTTATCCGCCTGTAAGTTTGCAAAACCCAACGGGAAATTTGCTGAACGGGCAAGTGTTGTGGATTTTGGCAGTGGCTATTTCGGGCGTGTCTTCGATCATGGGTGCGGTGAATTTTGTCACCACCATTTTCAAGATGCGGGCACCGGGAATGACTTGGTTTAAAACACCTGCCTTTGTTTGGTCAGTGTTAGGGGCGCAGTTAATTCAACTGTATGGGCTGCCTGCGCTGACTGGGGGTGCGGTGATGCTGTTGCTCGATATCACAATCGGCACCAGTTTTTTTGCACCAGAACGAGGCGGCAACCCTATACTTTATCAACACTTTTTCTGGTTTTACTCCCATCCGGCAGTCTATGTGATGATTCTGCCAGTATTTGGGATGTTTTCCGAAATTTTGCCCGTTCATGCCCGTAAACCTCTATTTGGCTATCGGGTGATTGCGGCATCATCCATCCTGATCACGATTATCAGTGGCTTTGTGTGGGTGCATCATATGTTTGCCAGTGCCACTCCGGGTTGGATGCGGATGTTTTTCATGGTAACTACGATGCTGGTAGCAATTCCCTCTGGCATCAAAGTGTTTGGTTGGGTGGCAACGATTTGGGGCGGTAAGATTCGCTTCACAACACCAATGATATTTGCGTTGGGTGGCATTAGTAACTGGTTGTTTGCTGGTATCACAGGGATTTTTCTGGGATCGGTGCCAATCGATATTCATGTCAACAACACCTACTTTGTAGTGGGACATTTCCATTACGTGCTGTATGGTGCGATCGTTATGGGCATCTATGCTGGAATCTATCACTGGTTTCCCAAAATGACCGGACGCATGTATTACGAAGGGTTGGGCAAACTGCACTTTGCCTTGACTTATCTGGGAACGGCGTTAACATTCCTGCCCATGCACCCCGTTGGATTGATGGGAATGCCTCGTCGGGTTGCCTCCTATGACATGGAATTTGCCTACTGGAATGTAATCGCAAGTATTGGCGGTTTTCTGTTAGGGCTGTCTACGCTACCCTTTATTCTCAACATGGTGAGTTCTTGGATTCGAGGCGATAAGGTGGGCAACAATCCCTGGCGGGCATACGGCTTAGAGTGGCTCACCTCTTCACCGCCCACAGTAGAAAACTTTGAAGAAACGCCAGTTGTGATTTCGGGTCCCTATGGCTATGGTAGAAATCAACCATTGGTAGGGAATATCCCCAATCCAGGTTTAACTGAATTTCGTGAATCTCTGACCGCTACGCGGAGTGATGAGTGATGAATTTTGAATTGAAGAGGTTTTAACTCATAACTCATAACTCAAAACTTTTGAAGCAGCAACCATCATGACAGCAGAAAGAGCCATTTCCCAAGACGTTGAAGCTAAGGTTCGACAGCATCAGGAGCATGACGCAGCAGGCAATAGTAAGTTCGGCTTTATCGTGTTTCTGCTGTCGGAAAGTGTCATCTTCCTAAGCTTCTTTGCGGGTTACATTGTCTATAAAACCACCACTCCTAACTGGTATCCACCAGGGGTTACTGGATTGGAAACTAGAGAGCCACTGATTAATACGATCGTGCTGGTATCCAGTAGTTTTGTAATCTACGTGGCTGAGCGTTATTTACACGATAAAAAACTGTGGGGCTTTCGCCTATTTCTGCTAGCCACTATGGCGATGGGTAGCTATTTCCTATATGGGCAAGCGGTGGAATGGCGCAGTTTACCCTTTAACTACCAGTCCGGTTTGTTCGGCGGCACATTCTTTTTATTAACTGGATTTCATGGCTTGCATGTTCTCACCGGAATTCTGCTGCAAACCTTGATGTTGGGGCGATCGTTCATTCCCGGTAACTACGACAACGGTTTCTTTGGTGTCGAAGCAACGTCGTTATTCTGGCACTTTGTCGATGTCATTTGGATCGTGTTGTATACACTAATTTATGTTTGGCAATGAGTCAATAAGGTAGAAGGCTGACGGCAGAGCGCATAAGGGATAAAACTTTTCCTTAAATATTGCCCACTTTGTTAGTAAACCCTTTGATTTCCCTGAATTACTTTCTTGTATTGAGTCTGCTTACAATGACTTTCATTGAGAGTTCACTTCTGCCAAGAATTAGAAGAATGAGCAACTGGTGGTCTTCCTAAAGCGATAATCCTCTGTTGCCTAATGTCCTTCATTCTGAGGAGACATGCTAGCCCTCTCTACCGCTAAGATTGAGGGCTATGGATATCAATATGAACCGCCTAGCGCGACTCTCCTCATTGTATACACGCTATGCCGTTGCAGTCGTTAGTGTTCTGCTGTCGCTGCTGCTGCTGCCGTTATGGGGGACGCGATCGCCTTTTCTCATGTTCATTCCAGCCGTCATGGTAAGTTCTCACTATGGCGGCTTAGGTCCAGGTATACTTGCCACAGTCTTGAGTGGATTGTTGGGATTTCGTTTTCTACCCCAGTGGTCTCACGAATCGGTGTTGAATCCCTATCTTGGCGATCTGCTGCGGTTAGGTGTGTTTTTTGCGATCGGGGCATTTGTTAGCCTTCTGAACAGGCGTTTACTGTCTGAAAAACGACGGGCAGAAGTCAGTTCCCGGTCATATCAAGAAAGTGAGGAGCGGTATCGGTTGCTCGTGGAGCAGGTCAAAGACTACGCCTTTTTTGCCCTTGATCCGAATGGCATTGTGAATACCTGGAATACGGGAGCCGAACGGTTAAAAGGATTTCGTGCTGCTGATATTGTGGGGCGCTCATTTTCCTTATGTTTTCCCTTAGAAGAGGTTGAACGGGGGAAGCCAGAATATATCTTGCAGGCGGCGATCGCCCACGGGCAATGGGTGGATGAGGGATGGCATGTCCGAAAAGACGGTTCTTTGTTTTGGGCGGAGTCGGTCACAACGGCGTTGCGAGATGAAAGGGGACGGCTGCGGGGATTTTCTCAAGTTGTTCACGACATTAGCGATCGCAAGCAAGCTGAGGAAGCATTACGAGAGACGAATCATACGCTGCAAACCATTATTCAGGCTTCTCCGCTAGCGATCATGACCTTCGATTGCAAGGGCAATATTGGACTGTGGAGTCCAGCCGCCGAGCGAATTTTTGGTTGGAGTGAGCAAGAAGTCATGGGTCGTCCTGCCCCAATGGCAGAAGACGGTCACCAGGAGGAATTTCAGAGGAATCTGAGGCAGGCATTTCAGGGGACATTACTCGATGGGATTGAAGCTCAACGACCCCGCAAAGATGGGCAGCTCATCACCGTCAATGGTTGGTCTGCCCCGCTCCGAGACGCTGATGGTGTGGTCAGGAGCATTGTGGCGATTATGGCAGATGTCACTGAACGTAAACGGGCTGAGCAAGCGTTAGTCGAAGCTTATCGGCGGAATACAGAAATTTTAGAAAGTATTAGTGATGCCTTCTACGCAGTTGATCGCGACTGGAAGTTTACCTACATCAATCGTAAGGCGGAGCAGCTATGGCAAAAGCGGCGTGAGGATTTGATTGGCAAAAGTATTTGGTCAGAGTTTCCTCAAGCGGTTGGCACAGAATCCTATGAAGCGCATTTGCAAGCGCTACAAGAACAGAAAACAGTGAGTTATGAAACTCAATCGCCCGTGCTGAATGTCTGGCTGCGCGTGAATATCTATCCTAGTAGTAATGGGCTGTCGATTTACTTTGCCGATATTAGCGATCGCAAACGGGCAGAACAAGCATTAAACCGCTATGCAGAACGGTTGGAAACGCTTCATGCGATCGATAGTGTGATTTTATTGGCGCGATCGCTCGAAGATCCAGTTCGATTAGCACTGACTCGAATTTGTAGCCTCATTCCCTGCCAACAAGCCTTTATTTTGCTATTTGAGTTGGAGTCTAATCAGGCTCGAATGCTCACTGGGGTGGAAGCAGGAAAACCCTTACCCATCGAAGGAACAACGGTTCCCATTGATGATTTTGTTTCAGTTGAAACGATTAAGCAGGAACCCTATCGATATATTGAGGATGTTGAAGCCCACCATCATTGTTCTCCAGGGCTGCAACAGTTGTTGGGTCAGGAAATGAAGAGTTGTTTGACAGTGCCCTTACTGGCGGAGGAAAGCCTGGTGGGTGTTCTCAACCTTGGTACCCATCAACGATCGGCTTTCAATGATGAACACCTGCAAATTGCTCAGGAAGTTGCCAATCAGTTAGCGATCGCCATTCAACAAAGCCAACTCCGCGATCAGTTAGAACATTACACCCTGGAGCTAGAAACGTTAGTCGAGGAGCGCACCAGCGAGTTACAGGATGCGAATGCGGCGCTAGAATCCTTTGCCTATTCAGTCTCCCATGATTTACGGACTCCCTTACAAGCCATGCAGGGGTTTGCCCAGGCGCTCATGGAAGACTACGCAGATCAGCTAGATGCCGTTGGACAGGATTACGCCAAGCGCATCAGCAATGCTGCCATGCGAATGGATGCACTGATTGAGAACCTGCTGCAATATAGCCGCTTAAGCCGAGCCAGCATTCAGCTTCAACCGATCGCACTACGGCTGGTCATCCAAGAGGTGATGCAATTACTGGAAGGCAGGATTGAGGAAACTCAGACAGAGATTACGGTGAGAGAACCGTTGCCGTTTGTCCAGGGGCATCGCAGCACCCTGGTTCAGGTCGTTATGAATTTGATGAGTAATGCCATGAAATTCATTACCCCTCAAACTCAACCCAGGATAGAGATTCGGGCTGAGGAACAAGAAGATTGGACACGCCTTTGGATACAAGACAACGGTATTGGAATTCCGGTAGAACAACAAGAGCGGATCTTCAACATCTTTGAACGATTACATGGTCTGGATGCTTACCCTGGTACAGGCATTGGACTGGCGATTGTCCGCAAAGGGGTTGAGCGTATGGGAGGACGGGTCGGTGTAGAATCTCAAGTCGGGCAGGGAAGCCGCTTCTGGATTGAACTCCCCAGTACAAACCATCATCCATCAGCGTGAGGTCAATACACAGCATTTATGTTACGCATTTTGGTGATCGATGATATCCCTAATACTCGGATTTTGATTATTCGGGAACTGAAACGCGCTTTCAACCAAGTACAAACCCAAGAGATAGCCAATCAAGCTGAGTTTGCCAGAGCTTTAGAATTGGGTGAGTTTGATCTGGTGATTACAGATTATCAACTGGGTTGGAGTGATGGCATCACCATTTTGCGCCAGGTCAAGGAACGCTATCCCAACTGTCCAGTCATTATGTTCACCCGAACAGGCAGTCAGGAAGTTGCAGTAGAAGCAATGAAAGCAGGGTTGGATGACTATGTGCTCAAATATCCCAAGTATTTTATTCAACTATCGGCAGCCGTGCGAGGTGCGCTGGAACGGGCTGAGGAACGGAAGCGATCGGCTCAACTGGATATGCGGTTCCAAGCACTGCTCAATCACCTCAATGTTGGAGTTTTTCGAGCCAAACCAGATGGGCAACTGCTCGAAGTGAACGCGGCTTTTTTGCGGATGCTGGGGGTGGAAACGCTATCTGAACTACCGGATGGAAATTTTAAGCAGTATTTTATGGATGTGCAGCCTTCTGCTGATCTTAAGCCCTGGGAACGAGAGGTCGAACTGCGCCGAGCAGACGGAACGATTATTTGGGTGCTGCTCAATCGGATGGTGCATACAATCGAAGGCGAAACTTTTGTCGATGGCTTGATCGAAGAGATAACCGAGCGCAAACGAGCCGAGTTTGCAATTCAACAACTCAATGAAACGCTAGAACAACGAGTCATTGAGCGAACCGCAGAACTGGAACAAGCGAATGCAGAACTGGAAGCATTTGCTTACTCTGTTTCCCATGATTTGCGAGAACCCCTCCGCACGATGCAGGGGTTTGCTCAGGCATTAATAGAGGACTATGGCGATCGCTTAGATGAAATGGGGCGAGACTTCGCGCAACGTATCAATAGGGGTGCGCTCCGTGCCTATGAATTAATTGATAATCTGTTAACCTACAGCCAGTTTGGTGCAAACATCCAACTACAGACAGTTGATTTAGAGGTTTTAGTCAGAGATGCTTTGTCTCAGCTAGAGGGAAAGTTACGAGAACAAAACGCTCAAGTAACCGTCGATCGCCCTCTGCCTAAAGTAATTGGGCATTACATCACCTTGCTTCAAGTGCTATCCAACCTGATTACGAATGCGGTCAAGTTTGTCAGACAAGATACACAGCCTCAGGTTCATATCTGGGCAGAACATCGAGATCGATGGATACGATTATGGATAGAAGACAATGGAATTGGCATAGCTCCAGAAAATCAGAGCCGAATTTTTCGGGTATTTGAGCGGCTACACGGTATTGAGGCGTATCCCGGTACCGGAATTGGACTGGCGATTGTCCGTAAGGGAATGGAACGGATGGGTGGTCAGGTTGGCATAGAGTCACAACTGGATCGGGGTAGCCGCTTTTGGATCGAGTTACCAGCAGTGGAGGCATGAGAATATGCAAACAATCCTCTTGGTTGAAGATAATCCAGACAGTGTATTACTGATTCAACGTGCCTTCCGTCGAGCCAACATTCCCCATCCTATTCAAGTGGTGCAAGATGGAGAGTCAGCGATCTTGTATCTGACGGGGAGTGACCCCTACGCCGATCGCGAACGTTATCCCCTTCCCAGCCTCGTGCTATTAGATCTCAAGATTCCTATTAAATCGGGACATGAGGTTTTGGCATGGCTACGGCAACAGCCTGATTTGAAGAGATTACCAGTGGTTATTCTCACCTCCTCTAAGGAACTATCAGATATTAATCGTGCCTATGACTTGGGTGTAAATTCTTATCTGGTCAAACCTGTTGGCTTTGATAATCTCTTAGAAACAATAAAAACACTTCATCATTACTGGAATTCGTTCAACCAATCCCCCACGGTGTTAGTGTCTTGAAACTTTAGCTAAAACTATTGATGAAAATCAGCTTTCTTCACATACTTTATCTTTACTTGTCCGATGCTTTTTATGGCTTTAAATGACTTCAACGAATTCGATTAGTCTGATGCTGCATGTTCTACTGATTGATGACAACGCCGACGATCGCGCTCTGGCTATACGAGTCTTGAGCCAAGAATTTACCCATGCCCAAATTACTGAGATTAGCAATGCCCAAGAGTTGGAGCAGGCTCTAGCAACTGGCACGTTTGACGTTGTTGTGACCGATTACTTCCTGCGGTGGAGCGATGGAATTACGGTGCTACAAATGATTAAGTCCCGTCGCCCTGGTTGTCCAGTGGTAATGTTCACGAACAGCGGCAGTCAGGAGATCGCAGTCGAGGCAATGAAATCTGGTCTAGATGATTATGTCATTAAAGCCCCGCAAAAATTTATTCGGTTACCGATCGCGGTTCGTCTGGCTTACGAACGAGCAGAAGAACGTCGAAAAAGCGATCGCTTAGAGCTACGGCTCCAATCCCTGCTCAATCAACTTGATGTTGGAGTTTTTCGCTCTACATTAGAAGGGCAACTCGTAGAAGCCAATGCGGCTTTCTTACAATTACTCGGCGTGAGAACGCTAGCACAAGCCCAAACAATTCAATTGGATGACCTCTTCGCCTCCTCTCAAGACATCCCTCAACTGCTGGAAAAACTCAAGCAAGATGGACACTTGCCCGCCCAAGAACTCCTACTTCACCGAGCAGATGGCTCACTGGTTTGGGTTTGCTGGAGTAAGACTCTCAACAAAATTGAGGGTGAAATCTTTATTGATAGCCTTGTAGAAGACATCACCAGTCGAAAGCAAGCGGAGTTATCCCTGCAATTTTTGTCTGAAGCAGGAGCTGTTCTCAGTTCTAGCCTGGATTACGAGACGACACTATCAAGGGTAGCCGAGCTCGTTGTCCCCCAAATTGCTGACTGGTGTGTGATTGACTTGGTTGAGTCAGATCAAAGCATTCGCCGGACTGTGCTAACGCATCAAGATCCACAAAAAGTAGAACTGGGACGAGAATTGCAGCGCCGCTATCCCCTTGACCCCAACGCACCACAAGGCGTTGGACGAGTTCTACAAACAGGACTGACTGAACTGTACCCAACCATTACAGATGAACAACTCGTTGCCAGCGCTCGCGATCCAGAGCATCTGCGAATCTTGCGTGAACTGGGCTTGAAGTCAGCGATTGTGGTTCCTCTCCAGGCGCATGGACGGCTTCTTGGTGTAATTACATTTGTCTCAGCAGAATCAGGTCGGGTTTATAAGAAAATAGACCAGACATTAGCAGAAGAATTGGCACGTCGGGCAGCATTGGCGATCGATAACGCCCATCTTTACGAAGTTGCTCAGCGCGAACGAGCCATTGCCGAATCAGCCAGCCGTCTCAAAGATGAGTTTCTAACGACCCTCTCCCACGAACTGCGAACTCCGCTCAACGCCATTCTCGGATGGTCTCGTATGCTGCGAACGAGCAATCTCAATGCGACGATGGCAAATAATGCGTTAGAAACTATCGAGCGAAATGCCAAACTGCAAACGCAATTAGTCGAAGACATCCTCAATGTCTCAAAAATTATTAACGGGAAGCTGCGCTTAAACGTTCGCCCTGTGAATCTAGTTCCTGTAATCTATAACGCACTGGAAACAGTGCAAGTCGCAATCAACGCCAAAGACATTACGCTCAAAACTAATCTGGATATCTCTGTAGGCTTGGTTGAAGGGGATAGCGATCGCCTCCAGCAAGTGATTTGGAATCTGTTATCCAATGCGGTCAAGTTCACTCCCAGCGGGGGACAGATTGAGATCCACTTAGAACAGGTTGAGGCTTGCGTCCAAACCAAAATCTGCGACACAGGGATTGGCATTAAAGAGGATTTTCTTCCTCATGTGTTTGAACGCTTCCGTCAAGCTGATGGCTCAACTACCCGCAAATATGGGGGCTTGGGGTTAGGGCTAGCGGTTGCCCGCCATCTGGTTGAATTGCATGGGGGCAGCATTCAAGCAGAAAGCCCTGGCGAGGGACAAGGCGCAACCTTTACTATCAGGCTTCCACTACTCTCCACACAAAGCGAAGCATCGACTGTAGCACAACCTTCTTTGAACAAGAGTGGCGAGAGTGAGGCGATCGACACTAGTCTGATTTTAGATGGCTTACGGATTTTAGTGGTTGACGATGAGATTGATGGGCGAGAGTTAATCACATTCATTCTGCAATCCTATGGTGCTGATGTTGTAGCCGTCTCATCTGTTGCCGATGCGCTCAAAGAATTCGCTCAACAAGTCCCCAATCTGTTAATTAGCGATATTTCTATGCCCGTTGAGAATGGATATGACCTGATTTGCCAAGTGCGATCGCGAGAGCCGGATCGAGGTGGACAAATTCCTGCGATTGCTTTAACTGCCTATGCATCAGACGAAGAACGCCAACAAGCGATCGCTGCTGGATTTCAGAGCCATATTCCTAAACCTGTTGAGCCTGAGCAACTAGTAATGAAAGCGGCAAACTTGATAGGCAGAATTGATAGTTACTAAGAAAAGTTTGAACCGAATGTTTTTCATAGCACTACCATTCTAAGCAAGTAAAGCTTACTAAAATACTTATATTGCTGCAACATAAACCTATTATTATCCTCTCCTTCTTCGTTCTGCTCTCTGCCCTCTCAAACAGGAGACCTTTATGATCGTTGACGACCAATACTATGACGTAATTATTGTTGGTACGGGTGCAGGTGGTGGGACACTGGCGCGAAAGCTGGCAGCAACGGGTAAAAAGATCTTGCTGCTAGATAGAGGAGAACTGATCTATCGCGAAAGCTCAGAGTTGGTCGATACAGAAGTTTTTAAGAAAGAGCAATTTCATGCGCCTGAATCCTGGTACGACAATGCAGGAGAGCCGTTTTCTCCGCAAACCTATTATGCGGTTGGTGGCAATACAAAAATCTGGAGCGGCGTTTTGCAGCGAAGGCGCGAACGTGACTTTGAGCAAGTGCAGCATCAAAGTGGAATTTCTCCAGCATGGCCACTAAAATATCAGGACTTTGAGCCTTACTACACAGAAGCCGAGAAGCTGTATCAAGTACACGGTAAACTCGAAGATGACCCCACCGAGCCGCCCCATAGCGAAGGCTATCCGTTTCCGGAAGTTGCCCATGAGCCGATGGTGCAACGCATTGGCGACACCCTTTCTAAGCAGGGGTTGCATCCCGTTCATTTGCCGCTAGGGT
>CBKWLJ010000305.1:0-11160 GCA_966675205.1 uncultured bacterium | reverse complement strand
TAAAGGCTTATGACGATCGCAATGTAATTCCTGACTATGCCAAGGATGAAGTGGCGACGGCAACTAAAAAGCAGATTGTGGTGAATTATCCGCAGGTAAAGCAAATCAATCCGACCAAAGATGCCACTCGTGCTGAAGTCGCAGCAATGGTTTATCAGGCTTTGGTAGATGCCAAGCAGGTGAGTGCCGTTACCTCTCCTTATATCGTCGCCTATACTCCTGATGGAAGTTCTGACGTTGCCTTTACAGATATTCAGAATCATTGGGCAGCTAATTTTATTAATGCCCTAGCGAAGCAGGGATTAATAAGTGGCTTTAAGGATGGTACCTTTAAGCCGGATGAAAAGATGACTCGCGCTCAATATGCTGCCTTATTGGTCAAAGCTTTCAACCCTACTACGAAACGGGATGCCAAATCATTCACAGATGTTGCGAATGACTATTGGGCGAAAGATGTCATTCAACAAGCTTATCGAAGTCAATTTCTGTCAGGCTTTGAGAACAACAGCTTCAAACCGAATGATAATGTCCAGCGTGTCCAAGTGCTAGTTTCCCTAGTGAATGGGCTAAGTTTATCAGCATCCGATCCCAATGCTTTGACGGTTTATGATGACCGCAATACAATTCCTGACTATGCTAAGGATGAAGTGACGACGGCGACTAAAAAGCAAATTGTCGTTAATTATCCCAAGCTCAAACAACTCAATCCCACTAAAGATGCCACCCGTGCTGAAGTGGCGGCGATGATTTATCAAGCGTTAGTGGATGCCAATAAGGTAAGTGCAATTGACTCTCCCTATGTCGTTTCTGCTTAAGCTACAAATCAGCGAATAGCGATTTTCAAATGCGCTTATCACCTCGGAAACAAACCTCCGAGGTTTTTTATAGCAGTTCTCAATTCAGTGGAATACATATTTTGAGCCATGTCCAAGCGCGATATAGCGTTTCTCAATTGGATGAGGTACAGGACTGATGGTTTTAAGGCAGAGGACAGAAGGCAGAGTTAGATGTACTCCACTCAATCGAGAACCGCTATATGATCGTTCCATTACTGAGACTGTGATTGTCAATTGTGAGATTCAGGTCTCAACTGTTTTTACTCATTTTCTGTCCGTTGAACTGACGTAAGTCAATAGGCAAAGATTAACTGAAATGTCTCTTGCACTTCCCAGCCATTATAATTTCTTGACCCGTTTCTACCGACTCTCGTCTGTCAGCGTACTGTCCAACATGATGGTGCCCCTTGCCGGTTTGGTAGATACCGCCTTTTTAGGACATCTCGCTGATATCCGGCATTTAGCGGGTGTGATTCTGGCTTCTATTCTCTTTGATTACCTCTACAGAGTTCTCAAGTTTTTGCGATCGAGTACAAATACAATCACAGCCCAAGCGGTTGGCAGCGATGACCACAAAGCTATTTTACTGGCAGGGTTACGAAGTGGCTTGATTGCATTGGCAATAGGTGTAGTGATTTTGTTGCTGCAATACCCATTGCAAAAAGTAGGATTTGCTCTCTTGAGTGGTACTCAGGAGGTTGAAGCTTCAGGTGTTGACTATTTCTATGCTCGAATTTGGGGCGCTCCTGCCGTTTTGCTCAACTTTGTCCTCTTCGGCTGGTTTTTGGGGCGAGAAATGAATGGCGTGGTACTGCTCATGTCCTTGGTGGGCAATGGTGCTAATGTGCTGCTAGATTATCTGATGATTTTCAAATGGGGTTGGGAAAGTGCAGGAGCAGGATTAGCCACAGCAGTGAGCCAGTATTTGTCTTTGCTTGTGGGATTAATTGGAATTTGCTTTTGTATCCAGTGGAACGTGCTATTTAGAGCGTTGCAAGAGGTATTGGATTGGGCCACCCTAAAAGAAACGATGGTACTCAAGGGAAATATCTTAATTCGGTTTCTGGTGCTGATTTCCACCTACGCTATCTTCACTAACCTGAGTTCTACGATGGGAACAACCACTCTGGCGCAAAACGGATTACTGCTCCAAATTGCTTTGCTGAGTCAGTTCACCATTCAGGGAGTAGGAATGACGACGCAAACTCTAACGGGAAATTTTAAGAGCAAAGGGGCAACGGAGCTTTTAGTGCCAGTGCTGATTGTTTCTGTTTTAACCACGTTACCCATCGCGTTTGGGTTTGCAGCCGTGTCAATTCTGTCACCCGACACCGTATTTGGACTCTTGACTAATCATGCAGAAGTGAATGAACACATCACGAACTATACGCTTTGGCTCCTACCGTTGCTGGAAATTACGGCTGTTGCATTTATGCTAGAGGGGTATTTCATCGGGCTAAAGGAAGGCAAAACCCTCCGCAATGCTGTACTCTTGGCTTTTGGACTGGGCTTTATTCCACTTGCGATCGCTGCCTGGTACTTGCACAATAATCACATTTTATGGTTGTCACTTGTCGCTTATGTGACGCTCATTGCTGTAGCCTTGGGAACACAATTACCCAAAACATTGGGTCAGCCCCAACTGAATTTGTAACAAGATACAACCTACTGCAAGGATTTGGTCCCCCTCTCAGTTAGGTTGTCTATATTTTCCGGCTCTCCACCAAAGTGCGATCGCTAAAATTACACTAGGCAATAATACTGCAATTAGAGCATTAACTGAGGTGGCTGCGATCGGTAAGCTAGGCCCACCGTACTTAATCAGCAGGGAAATTCCAGCAGATAAGATTAAGACTTTGAAGATGAAGTTGACCTGACTATCCATAACCTTGGTTGGGTGGAGATGAAAGAGGGTTGTGAGTTCACTAAACTTTGTTGATACAAAGTAAATAGGAACATATGTAACTGTTTGCCATTAATCTCCTAATACTACAACGAGACCAAGAATGAACGAGTTGATTTTAAACTTGATTCTGACTACTGTATTTTGACGGCTGACTGCTCCACTCATCTCGATACTGCTGATGGACACCATTAAATACACGCTCACCGAAAACCAGATGCCGACAGCTTGGTACAACATTCAAGCTGATTTATCAACTCCTTTACCCCCCGTCAGACATCCTGGTACAGGTCAACCCATTACTCCTGCTGACTTAGAACTGCTTTTCCCCTCATCCCTGATCGAGCAGGAGGTCAGTTTGGAGCGTTGGATAGATATTCCCGAAGCAGTCCAATCCATCTACCATCAGTGGCGGCCGACTCCACTCTACCGGGCACGGCGACTAGAGAAAGCTCTCGATACTCCTGCCAAAATCTACTACAAATATGAAGGAGTTAGCCCAGCCGGGAGCCATAAACCTAATACAGCAGTGGCTCAAGCCTACTACAACAAACAAGCTGGAGTGAAGCGCCTGACGACTGAAACCGGTGCAGGGCAATGGGGTTCATCCCTAGCTTTTGCAGGTGCCCTATTTGGCTTAGAGGTTCTGGTTTACATGGTAAAGGTGAGTTATCGCCAAAAACCCTACCGTCGCGCCTTGATGGAATCTTACGGTGCAAGAGTCGTCGCTAGTCCTAGTGAAGAAACGGTTGCGGGGAGAAAAATTCTAGGTGAGCATCCTGATAGTACCGGGAGTTTGGGCATTGCCATCAGCGAAGCAGTAGAAGTTGCCGCACAGGATGACAAGACGAAGTATGCTCTCGGCAGTGTCCTGAACCATGTCCTCCTGCATCAAACCGTCATTGGTTTAGAAGCTTTGAAACAACTCGAACAAGCTGGAGACTATCCCGACATTGTTGTGGCTTGTACGGGAGGAGGGAGTAACTTTGCGGGGATTGCTTTTCCCTTCCTAGGTGCAAAACTCAGGGGTGAGGAGGATAAGGTAGACTTTATTGCTGTTGAACCTGCCGCCTGCCCCACCCTGACCAAAGGCAAGTATGCTTACGATTATGGCGACACTGCACATTTAACGCCATTAGTCAAGATGCATACCTTGGGAAGTTCCTTTGTGCCAGAAGGCTTTCATGCAGGTGGGTTGCGCTACCACGGTATGGCACCTTTAATTAGCCATATTGTCGAATTGGGTTTAATCAAACCTCGTGCTTATACTCAACTCGACTGTTTTGCAGCAGGTATCACCTTTGCTCGTGCGGAAGGAATTGTACCTGCACCGGAGGCTAACCATGCTGTAAAAGGAGCGATCGCTGAGGCATTACGCTGTAAAGAGGAAGGGATTAGTAGAACCATCCTTTTCAACCTCTGTGGTCACGGTCACTTTGATATGCAGGCCTATATAGACTACCAAGCAGGACTATTGCGGGATACCGAGTATAGTTCCGAAGAAGTCGCGATGGCGTTAGCTGGTTTGCCTGTGGTTGATTAAATTATGAATTATGAATGCACCAATAATGAATTGAGTACTTATACATTTAGAAGGAGATGCGAGGCTCCTCCTAAATGTAGACCCCTAAAAAATTTGAGTTGGGGCTTCTTTCTCAATATGAATTACAAATCACTTCATAATTCATAATTTATAATTCATAATTTTTGCTAAAAGTACTTTATTCCGTTGGCACAGTAAACACTGGAATCTCACGCTGTGGGGTAGAGGGAGACGATGGGGTTGGAGAGCTAGGAACTTCAAGGGGTGGAGTTGTTGAATCCGTTCCGGGTTTAGTAAAAATCAATTCCCGCTCTGGAGGATTTGAGGGTAAGGGAGGCAGCGTCGAGGGTAGGGGTTGAGAGGGGCGCTGAGGTATCGGACTCGACTCTCGCGCTACTGTTGGAGCTGATGAATCATTTGTAAGATAAATGTGACCTAAGGCTTTCCCTTGATAGGCCCTTCTCGTAAATCGCCAACCCGGATTGAGCATAATTTTCGCAAAACCATTGCTCATGCCTTGAGTGCTGCCAATTTCGAGCTCTGGGGCACTGCGGTTGACACGGGGAGTCGCCACTAATACCAGTTCTCCATTCCGCTCAACAATTCTCAGGATGTAATCCAAACCCAAGTCTTCATCATTCATGCGGAGCGAATAGCCATTACTGTCCGTACTCCGCCCACAAATTCCCGTAAAGTCAAAGTTTAAAAGCAGAGGATCAACTTCAACGGGATTGCTGCCGCTTTCACTCCAGCAACGCTGCCTGTTCGAGAGTTGTTCAATAATCAGCAATTGATGCTTATTATTGCCAAAGGGAGCAGCTACAGCGATGAAACTATCCGAATTAACTTCTACTTTGTCAAAGGTGGCGGCTGTGGTCGGACTCAAAGCACCGACACCGAAGAAAGATGCGGTCACTACCACAGCGACTTGGAGCCATTGTGAAATTTTCATAACCCAGCAATTAAGCTATTTTCTGTATCGTAAGTAGACGCTCAGCAAGCTAATTTAGATTCCCTTTGATACCAAGTTACTTTCCCTTATCGCAGAAATCACGGCTGAAAACGGGATGAGGAGGAGAGCATATTATGTTCATGACCCTTCCTATCCCATGTCAGCTTCTCCCTATGGGGTTGACTGAAAAGGTTAGGACAGTCTCATCCACCCCTTTAAGCTTTAGGGGACTAAACCTGGTAATCTCATCATCGTCCAACCAGTCAGCAACGTAGGCTGAGACGAGAATCGAATTGGGTTCGGCCGCTTCTTGCAGTCGTGAGGCTATGTTAACAGAAGGACCGATCGCTGTATAGTCCGATCGCTCCTTACCTCCAAACATCCCTACGACGGCAGTTCCTTGGTGAATGCCACAACGGAATTTTACAGGCGCGGGTCCGCTCCCCCCGACAATACCCTGCTCTTGCCAACGCTGGTTCAGTTGTTTTAAGGCACATAGCATTTGCCGAGCCGTCGCAACGGCTCGCCGTGCTTGATCTTGAGGAGTCAGTTCCTCAGGAGCACCGAAAATCGCTAAAATGCCATCGCCCATAAACTTATCGACTGTACCGCCGTTGTCAAATACAGCTTGAGTCATGGCTTCTAAGTACTCGTTGAGCAACTCAGCCACCCGGCGCGATCGCAATGTATTTGAAAGCTGAGTAAAGCCGACAATGTCGCTGAACAGCGTCGTAATCAGGCGAGGTTCTGGGCTTAAATCCAGCACCAATTCCCTCCTGGCTGCTTTCTGTACCATTGCTGGAGGTAAAAAGCGCCTCAACACCGACTCCGTCAGGTACGTATTCAACTCGATAACCCGTTGTTCGTTCGCCTTAAGCGCCAACAGATTCCGGACTTCTGCCAACATTTCCCGGTCATTAAAGGGTTTAGAAAGATAGGCATCGGCTCCCCCTTCTGCACCCTCAATCCGTGTCGCTTCGTCAGCTTTAGCGGTGAGTAGGATGATTGGCGTCCCCTTCAGCAGCTCTGAGTCGCGAATCATCCGAATCATATCTAATCCTGATACTTGGGGCATCATCAAATCGGTGATAATCAAGTGAGGACAATGGGCTTCGGCAACCCGGAATCCTTCCTCCCCATTGCGAGCTGTCCAAACTTGATAACCCTCCTGTCGCAGCGTGCGAGAGACATAAGCTCGTAAATCTGGATTATCATCGACGACCAAGATTTTGGAGGGTTCTCCAGATTCTGGTTCTCCCAACCCAGGTGTGTGTTCTTTGCCGATACCCCCTTCTTCCAAAGGTAATTCGATGTCTAAATCCGCTAATTCTACATTGGCGCGAGCTGACTGAATTTCTGTAGGAACTTCCAGTACCTGCTCTAGGGGGAGGTGGGCTGTCCCGGTTTGCAGCCAAACGGTGAAGGTTGTGCCTTCTTTGTAAACTGACTCAACGGAAATTTGCCCTCCGTGCAGTTCCACCAGTTCTTTGACTAACGCCAGACCCAAACCACTGCCTTCATAACTGCGATTGACTGACCCTTCAGCCTGTCGGAAGCGCTCAAACAAGTGAGGAACTTGCTCCTTCTTGATGCCAATCCCTGTATCTCTAACCTGCATCCGGACATGGTCTCCTGCCGGTTCTACCTTGACTGTTATACTGCCTCCAGGCTCGGTAAACTTCATGGCATTCGACAGCAGGTTGTAAAGCACCTTGTCAAATTTTTCTAAATCTAAATAAACCCTGGGGCTGGACGTGAGCTGAGTCAACAGATGAATATTCTTTTTCTCGCAATAAGGTCGAAAGGCTTCGACAATTTGACCAACAAACTCTACTAAGTCACAGGGGCGGAAGCTGGCTTGCATCCGTCCGGCGTCGAGCCGATGTAAATCAAGCAGTTGATTGACTAGGCGCAGTAATCGTCGGGAATTCCGCAGAGCGATCGCACACTGCTCGTAGGGCAAATCTTTTTTGTGCTCCACCACCGACTCTAAAGGCCCGATCATCAGGGTGAGAGGGGTGCGGAACTCGTGGGAAATATTTTGGAAAAATTCGGTTTTCTGGCGGTCTAATTCAATTAATCGCTCCGCTTGCTGGCGTGTTTTTTGGTAAAGCCTTGACTGCTGAACCGCGATCGCGGCTTGAGCGGCAACCGCTAAAGCCAAATCAATTTCTGATTGGAGCCACTTGCGGGGGCGGTAGGTTTGGCGCAATGTAATGCTACCAATAATTTTGCCCGACGCTCGTTGCGAACGCCGTCCCGCTACGTTATCGTTACCGCTAACACCATCAGCTAGTAGAGGCACGACTAGCAGTGCCCGTGATGGTTTACGCAGTGGCAGATCAAATCCATTCATTTCTGGGTTTGCTGCTAGATCATCAATCACCACTGGCTGTTGCGTATTGACCAGTTGTTGCAGCACCGGATTCCCAGAAATGAGAACAATGGACTGGGGCAATTGCTGCATGGGAGAACCAGAACTTGAGGATGGATTGATCGAAGATGAAGTTGAATTTGAGCGGTGAACGTTTTCTGTTCCCACTACATGGGCTGATTTTCCGTCATACAAACCCACACATTGCACAAATTCATCTTCTTCTCTCCACAGAGATAAAGCACAGCCATCAACTTTGAGTGCTTGCCCTAATTGTTGAGTAATTGCCGTGAAAATCTCTTGGGGGTCTAGCGTTGAGCGGATGGCGTTGGTAATCGTGTTAACGAGCGCTTGTTGGGTTGCCAAAGCTCGCACCTGCTCGTAGGCTCGTGCTTGGGAAAGAGCAAGGGCGGCTTGATCGGCCACCATAATCACCAACTGAATTTCGTCATCTTGCCAATAGTAAGGCTCTCCACACTGATGTAATGCCATTACCGCCATTAACTCTTGGCGACTAATGAGGGGTACGACTAAGGTTGAACGAATGTTCGCTTGTTGATATGCGATCGCCCTTCGTCTCACCTCTTCGCCTTTATCCTGAAAGCGTTCATCTGTCAAGACATCATTGATCACCTCAACCTCAAACGTTTTCCACACCGTTTGTTCTAGAAGTGAGGGGTAAGGGACAGATGAGGATGAGCCAGAGGGGATAGAGAGGGGGATGGCTAGAGGATTTTCCTCAGCTTTGCCTTCCTGTGCCCCCTTGTCCTCTTGCCCTGTACCGGAGTGCAGCGAACCTCGCTCTTTGTGATAAACAAACCATTCGTCTATCAACTGTCCATCCTGAAAAGGACGTAGAATGCAGTAATCAACCTCCAGCAAATGCCCCACCGATTCCACAATCCTTTGCAGGATTTGCTTGAGAGGAGAATCGCCATTTTCGGAAAACTGAGCATTGCGAATTGTATTCGTAACGCTATTGAGTAGCGATTCCCGGCGCAGTGCCCGACACAATTCCTTGGTACGAACCTTGAGGACATTGTGTGTATCCATCGCTTGCCGCACTACTACCTTAAGGTCTTCTGAGTTCCAAGGTTTTGTGACAAACTTGAACACTTTACCAGCGTTGATCGCTTCAACTAAGTCTTCAACATCCGTGTAACCCGTCAAGATAATCCGGATAATATCTGGATATTTTGTAGCGGTGAGGCTCAGAAATTCAGTGCCGCTCATCAAAGGCATACGTTGATCGGAGATGATCACCGCGACATCCCCTTCTTTGGCCAGAATCTCTAGTGCAGCCGGTCCATTGTCTGCCCTCAAAACGGTGTATTCTCGATGGAAAGTTCGGTAAAGCAAGTCAAGATTGTCTGGTTCGTCATCAACAACCAGAAGTTTGGGCTTACTACTGTCTTGGGATTTCATGCACCGCTCTCCTGCTGATGAGGGCTTGTCGGAAAAAAAAGTCTGCACGCTCTTCACAGATTCTTTTTATGCAAGGGATGACTCGGTTATATACAGGGATGACTCGGAATAGAATCGGCACATCACGCGATCGCTCCTAAAGTTGAGGCGGATTGTTACCTGCATGAACGTTCGACTCCTCCGGGTCTGTAGCTATGATTGTGATGCACCCCAATTGATTTTAATTTTTGTTTTCCGATATGGTTGTATCCTTTGGAAAGAGGAGGGGAAAGCGCTACTGTATTGTCCGTCATCGGCTGATCGCCCTAAAGGTAATCCTCTTGATTAATCAGACAACTCCACCCTGTGGGAAAGCACTAAACCCTTTAGAGTGAAAGCTGACTTGACCAAAAGCTAGCATCAGGAAATGCCTGTTCAAGCTAAGCGCTAATTAAAGCGTAGACGCCAGCTACACACAGCTAATAGGGAAAGCCATTTAGCACTACAGCTATGTGTGATTTCACTCTAGACGCTGCCCAACTCTACCTAGCGAGGTTCACTATCCTTTCTCTATCCTTGAGATTGCCCACAGTAGGAAACAAGTTTCTTACGCGGTTTGATCGAATGCGACCCTTTTAAGCGTGGTGATACCCCTGCTCCTTTATGGGTCGGACTAAAAAAAATCAATGCGTTAGAAACATCCCTGATGAGTTTCGCTCATGCAAACAGTGGGCTTTTGATGAGGTGGGAGCGCAGCTAGATGCTGTGCCTCCAAGAGTTGTTGGTTGATGCACTACTTGTACAATACTATCCTTCTCTAAACTAAAAGCGCTTGACACAATAGAATAGGATGACCATGGAAGTGATCGAGGCTGACATCGGGACTCTCACATTGAGCCCATCACAACAGCAACACTTGTTGTACAATCGCCTCACAGATTACTGTTTGATCTAACGGTGCAAATTTTTGAGACTTTGTTTGTATTAAACGTTCTCCGTAGTTTTGTTTCCAAAATACTTTTGTGGTTGTGAACCCCTGCTTCTCTTTTTTGACGCCCTACGAACCCGTCACTGCCGATCAGGATGCCGTTGCTGTTGGTGCATCCCACTTTACTATCCGTACTGCTCAAGTGCAGGATTTAACCAGTCTGGCAGAAATTCTCACCGACAGCTTTCACTCTCGGACTGGACTCATGCGTTGGGCTTATCCGATGCTCAAGCTGGGTATATACGAAGATTTACGAAATCGACTGCGGTCTAACTCACCCCATTACGTCTGTTTGGTTGCCGTTGCTGATAATTCTACTGTTACTGATTCGGGTGACGTTTTAGCCGGTACTGTAGAAATCGCACTCCGCTCAGGCTCTTCCTGGCAATCTCATACTTGCCAATATCCTTATATTTCCAATCTGGCCGTCAGAAAATCCTGTAGGCGGCGGGGTGTTGCTAAACAACTGCTTCTCGCTTGTGAGCGAACTTCTCTAGAATGGGGTTTTCAAGACCTTTATCTCCATGTTCTGGAGAACAATCAGCAAGCACGACAACTTTATCTTAAGGCCGGTTATGAACTACGCCAAGTTGAACCGAACTATGGTGCATGGCTCTTTGGGCATCCTAAACGCCTTTTCCTGCAAAAAAAACTCGCTCCTACTACAACGGGATGAGAAATTTCCATGACGCTTGTGTTAGGGCTTGAATTCTGTATAAAGATGGGTAAAATTTTGGTTCTTACTCCATATTGTCAATAATTTGTGATATTTTAATGATTTTTAATAATTGCATGCAATTTGTGCGACTTAACAATCTCCTGACCCTAATCTTTCCTGGACTCAATCCCCATGCCATAAAATGGAGTTACAAGGTTGACGAGCAACGAGCGATACTGAATCTGAGTTTGTTTGAAGGGGTAATTGAAAACAGATGGTAAACTGAATCTTTCTGCTTGTGTATCCTCAAAAACTTACACCAATTGAGTTTGCCGGTCGTGCTTTCGGTCTGGGTGCCTCCCTGCTCAGAGACATTAAGCAATACGAGTGGAGATGGAGAGCGAAAAGAAACAGCGTTGCCAGACAGCTCTTTACGAAGAGGAGGTGCTTGTCCGTCGTACAGGTTTCGCCGACTCTCAAGACTATAGTGGCATGGAACAGG
>CBKWLJ010000304.1:0-11162 GCA_966675205.1 uncultured bacterium | reverse complement strand
CGTCCCCGCGTCTCCGCGTCAGTCTGGACTACTATGTTTGAATGCAACTCGGTATCAAGACTGTACTCGATCGCATCTCAATTTTGAGGGATGCTATTGTGTACCAGTAGAGGGATTACTTGTTAATGATTGTTGCCAGGAGTACCAAGCCGAATCAAGGCGGTGCGTTAGATGAGTGCTAACGCACCTGACAAGAAATGTTTAACCCCGCTCAATCTGAGCAAAGATTTCTTCTAGAATTTCTTGTGCTCCTTGTTGGCGCATACGCTGAGCCAGCTCAGTACCTAGTTTTTCCGCCTCACTCGCGTTACCCGTTACAGTGTCTTTTACCAACTTTTTCCCATCTACACTGGCAACAATGCCACTGAGGGTAAGCGTATCGCCATCTAACTGAGTGTTAACCCCAATCGGTACTTGGCAACCGCCTTCTAAGTCACGTAAAAATGAGCGTTCGGCATAGCAGCGATCGCGAGTGGGAATATGTTCGATCGCTTTAATCAGTTCTAAAACTTCCGTATCATCTCCACGGCATTCAATCCCCAAAGCTCCTTGTCCAACGGCATGGAGAGAGACTTCTGAGGGGATAGCTTGGTGAATGCGATCGCCCATGCCTAGCCGCTGCAATCCTGCTACTGCCAGAATTAGCGCATCGTATTCCCCTGCATCCAGTTTTGCCAGTCGTGTATTCAGGTTCCCCCGAATATCTTTAAACGCCAAGTGGGGGTAGTGATAGCGGAGTTGTGCCAATCGCCGCAGTGAAGAGGTTCCGACAACAGCACCTTCAGGGAGTGTTTCTAGCTGCTTGTCTTTATGCTTTTCATGAACAACAAGAGCATCGGCTGGGTTTTCTCGTTCTGTTACAGCACCCAAAACCAATCCTTCTGGTAGCTTTGTCGGCAAATCTTTCAGGGAATGAACCGCTAAATCAATTTCATTGTGGAGCATTCCCACTTCGAGTTCCTTGGTAAACAGCCCCTTATCTCCAATTTTGGATAAGGCAACGTCTAAAATTTTGTCGCCTTGGGTACTCATCGTCTGAACTTCAAAGTGGCGATCGGGAAAATGTTTTTGTAGCTGTTCTTGCACCCAGTAGGTTTGAACCAGAGCTAGCTGGCTTTTGCGGGAACCGATACGAATGGTGCGGGGGGGACTGCTAACAGTAGAGGTCATAGAGCGATTCCTTCGGAGAACTGCGCTTTACGCGCTTGTATTTGCTGGGAATTAGAGTGACTTGATC
Organism: uncultured bacterium; assembly: GCA_966675205.1. Classification (GTDB taxonomy): domain Bacteria; phylum Cyanobacteriota; class Cyanobacteriia; order Cyanobacteriales; family Coleofasciculaceae; genus JBFLZA01. The sequence continues at coordinate 9,925 of CBKWLJ010000304.1, read as the reverse complement.
TAGACTACCGCAGCAAGGACTCCTCTTGGCATTAGGAATGGGGAGATGGGGAGTTAGGGGAAATGGGAAGTTGGGAAAACTACGAGATTCAACCTTCAATCTTCAGCCCTCTATAGCAATCGCCAAGGCGACTTTTGACCGAAGAAGACGCGGAGACACGGAGACACGGGGACACGGAGAGTTCCCGTGAGAGGTGCGACGCGAGCCATGAGACGCCCAAGGGCGTGAATGTCCAAGGGTTTGAAGCCTCGTCCCATTCTTTGAATGGGACGCCTGGAATTGGGCGGGGTCTCAATCCTCGTCCAATTTCTGTCCCCGTGTCTCCCCCTCCCCGCGTCCCCGCGTCCCTGAATCTCGCTTTCATCTTTGAAACCTTCACCCGTCCATATGCATCCCTTCTGCCTTGGAGCCTTCGAGCCTTCTACATTTTGCTATGATCTTCGATTCTTCAACCCATAATCCGGCTCTTTCGTCTCTTTAACGAATTGTCGGATCGAGTAAGGTAGAAGAGTGGGTGCATGATTCCAACGCTGTGTTGCTTCTACCCGCCAATGAACAAGCACAAGCCATTTCCCAGGCTTTGGAGTAATGGGATGTGGGGAAATCACACTCGTATCTACTTCTAGGTTGTCCTTACCCTTGAGATTGATCCCGATGTGTGATGCGAAACCTGATCGGTGCTTTGTTTAACGGCAAGTGTGGGCTTCCTAGTCTGGGTTCTGGGTGCGCTACTGTGTATTCCTCTTCTAATCACTCCTGAGTGTAAGAGAAAGTAGTGCCAGCAGCTCATCAAAGACTTAAAACTGAATCAAATAAGACAGATACTGACTTATGCAAGTAACTGTGAGACCTTCAAGGGGTGCTTTACAAATATAGATAATACTCCAGACTCTCACACAGCGAGATGTCGCTGCTGATGATTGGTAATTGTAGAACGTAATGGGATCGCAGTGAAATGGGTGAAGGCTAAGTGAATTCTTCGCTCAAGAAAGACCGCTCAAGGGGCATCTTGACCAAAACAATTCGGAGTTAATTAATTCAGGATACAAGCCCTAACTTGAGTTATGGGGGACTAATTCCTTGCTTCCAAATTTACAATTCCGAATTGGATCTCTGGCGACTTGACCATCATCAAGCAGGAAATCAAGTGCAGCAAGTCTGCCATCCCGAGCCAAGCGTACTACGCGCTTGTTGCCAACGGGATTTATGTCCAATCAGCAGCTAAACCCCCAGCTATGTCACTTGTGCGAGTTGGCATCTTGCATTCTCTAAGCGGAACGATGGCCATTAGTGAAGCCCCTCTCATTGATGCAGCATTAATGGCGATCGCAGAAATTAACCAAACAGGAGGAGTTTTAGGTCGATTGATCGAGCCAGTCATTGCCGATGGCGCTTCTGACTGCGTTGAGTTTGAACGTCAGGCGAGAAAACTGCTCGAATGCCAGCAAATTAATACTCTATTTGGTGGCGGGACTTCTGCCACTCGTAAAGCTGTTTTACCTGTACTAGAAGAGTTTAATGCTCTTCTGTGGTATCCCATGCCTTCTGAAGGGCTGGAGTCTTCACCCAACGTCTTTTATACCGGGTCTTGCCCTAATCAACAAGTAGAGCCAGCTATAAGTTGGCTGCTGCACCATCAAGGAAAACGCTTCTACCTTTTAGGGAGTGAAGATGTTTTTCCGCATACCATTCACCAACTGATTAAAGCACAACTTCAACAGCAAGACGGCACCCTCGTGGGTGAAGATTATGCTGCCTTAGGAACAAAAGATTTCACTAGGATTATTACCCAAATCCAGCAAGTGAAGCCGGATATTGTTTTTAATACCCTAAGAGGCGAGAGCAACATTGCTTTTTATCGCCAGTATCGAGAATCAGGGTTGAGTGCGGATGAAATACCGATTCTGAGCTGTACTGTCTGTGAAGCTGAACTGCTCCATATGGGTGAGATGGCTGCGGGTCATTATAGCTGTTGGAGCTATTTTCAGAGTTTGGAAACTCCCAGAAATCGTCAGTTTGTTGAGAATTTTCAACATCGCTACGGAACTGATCGAGTGACATCTGACCCGATTGAGGCAGCTTATACTCAGGTTTATCTGTGGAAGCAAGCTGTAGAATTGTTTGACTCGTTTGAGGTGGAGCGAGTGCGCGTGGCAGCTTATGGTCAAAGTTTTGATGCGCCCAGTGGATTAGTCCGCATTGAATCCAATCATCATGTTGGACGCACCTGCCGGATTGGGCGAATTTTGCCCACGGGACAATTTGAGATTATTTATACCAGCGATCGCCCAATTAAACCACTGCCTTGGTTAGGGGTTGAAGCCTTGAAGCAGGGACGGTTGAAGGCAAGTCACCGCAGGCACTCCCAAAGGGTAGGTTTAAAAAATAGCGTTCCACCCATTGACTTAAAACCTGAAAATCCTGAAATGCTTGGCGCTTACAACTATGGCGTTGTCAAGGAAACCCTTGCCCAAGTCAGCCAAGGAATTTACAAAATTTCCCAGTTGGAGCAAAAGATTCGGGAACTCGAAGTTCAAAAGCAAGAATTGCAGCGTGAAATTACTCAACGCCAACGAGTGGAAGCTGTCCTGCGTGATTCTGAGTCCGAACTTCATGCCCTATTAGCTGCGCTCACCGATGTTGTCCTCGTATTCGATGCTCAGGGGCGTTATCTTAAAATCGCCCCCACCAATCTTGCCCTATTACACAAAAAAGCCGATGAATTAATTGGCAAGACGCTGCATGAGGTGTTTCCTAAAGTGCAAGCAGATACCTTCTTGTCCCATATCCGACAATCCCTAGAAACGGAACAGACGATTGAGGTAGAGTACAATCACCCCACCCTAGAGAAGCCAGATATTGGGTTTGCTGCCACCATTTCTCCACTCGGAAAGGATTCTGTAATCTGGATAGCGCGTGACATTACAGAGCGAAAACATTCAGAAGATGCCCTCAAAGAAAGTGAAGCAAGGCTGAGATTAGCACTAGAAGCGGCTCAAATGGGCATTTGGGATTGGAATATCTCGACTGATGAGCTTGTCTATTCTGAGCAACTGGGGCCCGTCTTTGGTTTACCTACGGGGATTTATCATCCTACTTTTGAAGCACTGCTCAATTCCGTCCATCCTGAAGATCGAGAGCGCGTTATGCAAGCAGTGGCGTGTGCTATCGGAGAAGCAACCGATTATGCGGTTGAGTTTCGTGTGATTTGCCCGGATGGGACTTTGCGCTGGGTGGGGAATAAAGGTCAAGTCTACTATGACGAGAGTGGCTTGCCCGTCCGGATGCTGGGGGTAGCCATGAATATTACTGAGCGCAAGCAGGTTGAAGAGGCACGACGACAAGCAGAGAAGCGATATCGCAGTATCTTTGAAAACACGGTGGAAGGGTTGTTCCAGATTGCGCCTGATGGCAGAATCTTGAATGCGAATCCTGGGTTGGCGAAAATTTACGGCTATGATTCCCCTGAAGACCTCATTGCTGATTTTACCCACCTCAATCATCAACGTTACGTAGATGAGGGTCGTTGGACGGAATTTTTGAGGCTGATGCAAACCCAAGAGCGGGTGTTAGATTTTGAGTCTCAGGTTTACCGCCAAGATGGTAAGGTTATTTGGATTTCTGAGAATGCACATTTAGTTCGTGATGTCAATGGAGAACTGCTTTACTACGAAGGCAGCGTTGTCGATATTACAAAACGTAAGGTTTGGGAAGAAGCTCTACGGTATCAACAAGAATGCACGGAACAGCTTTTGTTGAATATTTTGCCTTCTCCGATCGCTGCACGGTTAAAACTGGCAGAAAGCACAATCGCAGATAGTTTTGCCTCTGTTACGGTTTTGTTTGCTGACTTGGTGAACTTTACAGAATTTTCCTCTCAAATTCCTGCCACACAACTGGTGGAATTGCTCAATAAAATCTTTTCTAAGTTCGATCAACTTGCTCAGAAGCACGGTTTAGAGAAGATTAAGACGATTGGGGATGCCTATATGGTAGTCGGAGGTCTTCCTAAATCTAGACCTGATCATGCCGAAGCGATCGCAGAAATGGCCCTCGATATGCAACGAGAAATCACTCACTTTGTCAACCTGGATGGCGAACCCTTCAGCCTCCGGATTGGAATTAATACAGGGCCAGTGGTAGCAGGTGTGATTGGGACACAGAAGTTTGCTTATGACTTGTGGGGCGATACAGTAAACGTAGCGAGTCGGATGGAATCCCAAGGCGCTGCGGGGCGGATTCAAGTTACAGCGACCACTCACGAATATTTAAAGGATGAGTATTGGTTTGAACAGCGGGGTACAACCCATGTTAAAGGTAAGGGAGAAATGATGACTTATTGGCTGTTAGCAAAGAAAAGCTAACTCAACTGATATCTTGGAACGCAACTCAGTATTAGAGAGGGTAGCGGGTGCGATCGCTAATTTCGACTTTTGGACAAGAGTAACTTGGAGAAAAAAGACTTATCATCTTACCAAATTCTAAATTGAAGCACTGCTGGCACACGTCTTATATCATGTCCGGTTGAATACTTACACTTTGGTTGGAATAAGGCAGATGGCAGATGGCAGAAGCAAGGCTGCAAGTTAGAAGGAAATGATAACTGTTTAGGCGGACATGATAATAAAGGGAGGGCGAAGCCTATGTATAGCCGACAGTATATTCGGAGAACAAATATATCCAATTCGGCTTCAACGCCCGTGAACACCAGCTTGTTGCAGCAGCCCAAAGATGAGGCAAACCTGGAAACACAGCCCTCCCAGCAAGCAGAAGCTCCAGACTTACAAACCCAACTAGAAAAAGCTGCCCGTTTTGGTCATAACTTTTCTCAAATACAAGTACAGACTGATACCCCAGCCGTCATTCAGCCCAAAATTGCCATAGGAGTTCCTGGAGATCAATATGAGCAAGAAGCCGACTCAGTAGCAGCTCAAGTGATGAGCATGGATGCTCCAGCAACTCAGCAGTCTATTCAACGGCAAGATGATAGACCTGAAGATGAGGAAGTGCAAGCTAAGCCCTTAGCCAATTCCATCACTCCTCTGATTCAACGGCAAGATATGCCTGAAGCAATGCCCGAAGAAGAACAGGAGGTGCAAGCAAAGCCCTTAGCTAACTCCATCACTCCTCTGATTCAACGGCAAGATATGCCCGAAGAAGAACAGGAGGTACAAGCCAAACCCTTAGCTAATTCCATCACTCCTCTGATTCAACGGCAAGATGATAGACCTGAAGATGAGGAAGTGCAAGCCAAGCCCTTAGCTAATTCCATCACTCCTCTGATTCAACGGCAAGAAATGCCAGCACCAGAGGAAGAATCTGAAGAAGTTCAGACGAAACTTATGCTCAAACCTAGAGCAGAAGCTGGCAGCGTCGAGCAACACAGCAACTTGGAGAGCCAACTGAATCAGAGCAAAGGCAGCGGCAGTCCTTTACCGGATGAGGTGCGCTCATTTATGGAACCTCGCTTTGGCTGCGATTTCAGTCAAGTGCGGGTACATACCGATGGCGAAGCGGTTCAAATGAACCAGGCATTAAGTGCCCAGGCTTTTACCCATGGCAGTGATATTTACTTTGGGGCAGGTAAGTCTCCAAGCATTTCTGATTTAACCGCTCATGAGTTAACTCATGTAGTCCAGCAAACAGGTCAAGTTCGAGCTAAACTCAATTTTGACCCGTCTGAGCATCAATACAAGCCGGAAACACAACCAGCAGCACCTCAGCTTAAGACTCTTACCTCGTCACTCAACCATCAGTCAATCCAACGACAGACGGCGGGAACACAATCCCCCACACAAACTGTAGAGGTTAGTAATTCAGTTCAAGAAGCTCCCTACGGATGGACTGCGGCATACGAAGTTCAACTCACTGACCAAGAGTGTACTGTTACTATCCGAGTACGGATTAATCCTGATGCTGATGTTTCCACCAGAGATGTAGCTAGAGTTCAGTCAGTAACTGCAAACGAGTTTGCTCGCTATTTTGATCATCGCTTTAACCTGCGTGACGCACAGGGAACATCACGGCCTCTAAGAGTCAGGCTTCAATACGTTGATTCTGGAGAACACCTCACGATTGCGTTGCATTCTGGTACAGGGCGCGATGACTTGAGTAACTGGTTTGTTGACTCCGAAGCCATAGATCGAGCTCATGAATTGGGGCACCAACTGGGGCTAAAGGATGAGTATGTAGATGCAAGTGTTCCCAATCGAGCAACGGCTACGTCGCCCGGAGTCAGTCATGATCACTCGCTTATGGGTAATTATTATGAGCAAGGGATTCGCAATGCCGATGTGAGAGGGCGGCATGGCGACCAACTTGCTGCTGATATTTCCTCTGCTACAGGGACACAGTTCAGTGCCGAGTTTAGCGATGTGTACATTGTCAGGAGAGGAGATAATCTTTCCACCATTGCCTTACGAATTTACGGAAACGAGTCAATGTGGCAGCAAATTCACGAACTCAATCGTGACAAAATCCGCAACCCCAACCTTATCCTTCCGGGTCTGCAATTGCGTCTACCGCCCATTCCTCACTAAGGAAGGCAATCAATGTGGAAAAAATTGATGAATTTACTAGTTGCTATTTCTCTTACTGCCTGTCAAGCTTCCTTTTCTACTCCAGAGCAAACTGTTCTCAAACCAACAGAACCATCAAATTTATCAAGTATGTCAATTGATTCAAAAGATTCGGGTCTTCTCCAAACCCCCGAAAGTTTTATTCGCTATGAAGTGGGAAATCCCAATTTTCACGGTCGTACTACTGTTGAGGTAAAAGGTAACGGCAGTGTGACTGTACGATTTCAACGGGGTAGTCAAGATGACCGCTATACCGGTACCCTCTCCGATGAAGCTTTGGAAAATCTGCGGCAGACCTTGCAAACCCATAACCCTCGCTCTTTACAGTCCTCACGTTCGACTGGAGTTCCGGATGAGGCTCGTATCCGCTTTACTATTGGAGGAACACAGGACACTGAGCAAGTGACGGAACTGTGGAACAACGAGCAGTGGAACAACCCAGATTTGCGATCGCTAGTTGTCGCTTTCACTAACCTAGCAAAACAAATTTCTGGCGGCAAAGTTCAATACTAAGGTAGGTTCAGCTTCAGTGTCTCTATCCCTGATTGTGCGATCGCATTTGGTGATTTTCCTCGGCTCAATTCCAACGTCTTAGAAATAATGCAGCGAACGCTTAAAACACTTGATTAGTTTGAACAGACTCATCTGTGAGCCGGAGAGGATTTAGATTATGGCAAAGAAAAAAAAGCTGACTCGCAGGGTACTCGGAGAACTATCAAGGAGGGCAAGCAGCGAAGCAGCCGGTCGGCGAGATTTTGTAATCAGTAGCATCAGAAGTCGTCTGGAAAGCTTCGTTCCTGCTCAATTGCGTTGGCTATTTCCCTTTGTTGCTGAGTACAAAACTCCTTCAGAGGAGGAACTTGAGGAAGAAGCCGCTGTTGCTACAGCCGTCAAGGAAGCTGAGGCGGCAAAAACTCAACTCGTTGCTGAACCGATTTACACCAAATATCGTTGCCGTTGGCATGATGCCTTAACCTGTGAATACCTGCAACAGACGGTACAGGAAAGTCCAGAGATAAAGTACTGCCGGGAATGTGGGTTTCCAGCGGTTTTAGCAGAAAAGGCAGAAATTCGAGGCAGTCGGGGACGATATCGAGTTGAAAGCTTATTGCGGCGTCGGGGAGTCGGGCGCTTGTATCGAGGCATCCAAATCTCGAATAGTCAACCGATTGTAATAAAAGAATATCTACTGCCCGATCGCTATTTCAATCCTGAAGAAGCCAAGGTGCGGAAGGATGCCTTTAAACACCTTGCAGGTGTGAGTTTAGCAGATGGAAGAATACAGGACTTTCGTTTGAGCCATCCTTGGGAAGCGATCGCAGACCATCTTGAAGAACGCTGCTACCTGATATCGAAAGGCAATCTCGACCTTTATCCTACTTTAAGCGATGACTTAGCCCTTCACGGCCCCATGAGTGCGATCGCTGTACGCCAAGTCCTCAACCAAGTCTTGCATACCTTGGAATTCCTCCACACGCAAAAATTCCGCCTTCCCTCCGGCCAAGTGCAGCCTGGTATCGCTCATGGCAATCTTAATTTGGATAGTTTGTTAATTGCTAGAAGTCAGAATGGAGCCTTGGGTAACGGCTTGAATCCTGCTGTTGTCACATCTGCTTCCGGAATCCTCAATACTGATTTTTTCATCTACGTCTGTGACTTGGCTTTATGGGAAAGTTTATTTGACCCCAAAGGAGACTGGGGATTGGGAAAAAATCCTGCAAATTCTCACGCTATTATTCCTAATTCTTCATTTTCACAAGACTTAATCGCGCTAGGACATATTGGGTTTTACCTTTTAGTAGGAGGAAAAGTAAATCCCACCGATGGCCAACCTCTCAACCCGAAAGATGAACTCCACTGGCCGCCTGTAAGCTTTGCCCTAAAAGGATTCCTTCTGCGCTTGATGGGTATAGAAATGCCTTTTGCTAGTGCGGCTGCCGCTCGTCAAGCCTTGTTAAAACTGCCACCAGAAACTCCAATGCAGGGCGTTGCTTTACCCGTTGTTCTAGAGGAAGAGGAAACCACTAAAACCACTCGCTTCTTATGGATTTTACTGGGGATTTTAGGCATGGGTTTGCTGGGAATACTTCTGGTTTGGTTGTTCCGCCCCAAACCTCAATTCAGTGAAAGCGCAACTGATGGATTGCCCCTTTGTTGTATAAAAGAAGTCTCTGCCATTCCTTCTGGAAAGTTTACTTACACCGCAGAAGAGGAGGGAACCTGGAATTATGCCATTCAGCAGAAAAATTTGGTTGCCGATGGCAAAAGTTTAGAAGAAGAGTTAGAAACTCGTCAGCCCAAACTACAGCTCAATTATCAACCAGAAATTTCCACCCAAGAAGCAATTGAGAAAGTTCGCACCCAAGAAACAGACTTCGCCCTGACTAGCTTAATTGAACCGTTACCTTTAGAACTGGAATCTAAAACCGTTGCCTACGATGGCTTGGTTGTGTTTGTTGCGTTTAGTTACTCCCGAAGAGATAAAGGCCTTCCCCAAGCGTTTAACGGCAAAATTACTTTTGAGCAATTACGTCAACTTTACACAGGACAAATTACCAACTGGAGAGAATTAGGCGGCCCCAATTTAACCGTCAGACTCTACATCCCTGATGAAACTGAAGCAGTGCGAATCTTTGAGCAGCGAGTTCTCAAAGAGAATCAATTGATTCAAGTATTTAGAAATTTGCAAAGAAATGAAAACCAACCTGCTTCATTTACAACATCATGGATTCCAGTAATTTATAAACTTCCCACATTTAACTTGTTGCGACAGGTGATTCAAGACTTTGAAAATGTACCCGTTGGGGTCGGTGCGATCGCATTTGGTAAACTCAGTAAAGTCTTTGGCCAATGTTCGGTGTATCCTTTAGCACTAGAAACAGGGAACAACAATCCCGTTCAGGTTTTAATCCAAGATAATGGTCAACCCATCAACCCCACCACCGATCTGTGCGAACATAAAGGCAGTTACTTTCCTAACCTTCAGGTTTTCCAAGATGAGAGCTATCCTTTAGGTTACCCCCTGGCTGTCGTCTATCCTAGAGATAACAGTCGCCCTCCTGTCGGCGCAAAGTTTGCAGAAATGTTACGAACCGAAGAGGGTCAAGAACTACTCTATAAAACAGGAGTAGTACCCTTACATCCTCGTTCTAGGCGATAAAAATTAAGATAGTTTAATTTTAGGCAAGGCTCGACCTTTGGATACTACAAGAGCTAGAGGCTTTCTTTATACAAATGAAGAGACAGAGCATTCTAGAGTTTGATTATGCCGTCTTCCTCCGCACCATTTTTGCCACCTATGACTGCAATCACAAGTCCATCAGGGTTTGCTGCACCCCCTTTGATTC
>CBKWLJ010000303.1:0-11214 GCA_966675205.1 uncultured bacterium | reverse complement strand
AAGAACGAGAGTTGTTACAATCTTCTGCTGCTCCCATTGTGTTGTTGCAAAAAGCTGTAAGCCCTCAAGATTTAGAACAATCTCCCCATCTCCGCGTCCCCACGTCCCCGCGTCCCCGTGTCTTCTTCCCTCCCATCGCCCCCTCCGTCGCACCCGGTCAAAATACACTGGGTTTTATGTTGCCCTATACTCCATTGCACCATTTAATTCTACGGTGGATGGATCGTCCGATTGTCCTCACGAGTGGTAATCTTTCCGATGAACCCCAATGCATCGATAATCATCAGGCACGAGAGAAATTAGGACACATTGCCGATTACTTGCTACTACACAATCGAGACATCGTTAACCGAGTGGATGATTCAGTCGTGCGAGTTGTCGGGGAAACCTTTCAATGTCTACGCCGTGCTCGTGGCTATGCACCTGCCCCGATTAAATTACCCCCAGGATTTGAGAGTACACCTCACATCCTAGCAATGGGTAGCGAACTGAAAAATACGTTCTGCTTGCTGCGAGATGGACAAGCGATTCTATCGCAACATCTAGGAGACTTGGAAAATGCAGCCGCGTTTCAGGCGTACCAAGAGACGTTGAACCTCTACTTAAACTTATTCGAGCATAAGCCAGTTGCGATCGCGATCGACCAACATCCCGAATATCTCTCGACCAAACTGGGCAAAGAACTAGCTACCGCCAATCACCTGAAATTACACAACATCCAACATCATCATGCCCACATCGCTGCTTGTTTGGCAGAAAATGGCATTCCTCTGGATGCCCCCCCTGTATTGGGGATCGCTTTGGATGGATTGGGTTATGGCGAGGATGGCACCCTTTGGGGGGGAGAATTTTTGTTAGCAGATTACCGAGGCTTTCGACGACTAGGAACGTTGAAACCCATTGCCATGATTGGTGGTGAACAAGCGATTTATCAACCTTGGCGTAATACATACGCTCACTTGATTACCGCTTTCCCTTGGGAGGATTTACAACGGAAGTATGCAGATTTAGAGCTTGTGAAGTTCCTTGCCAAAAAACCTCGAGTTCTTGTCGATCAGTTATTAGAAAAGCACATTAACTCTCCTGTTGCCTCTTCATGCGGCCGCTTATTTGACGCTGTAGCAGCAGCGATTGACATTTGTCGAGAAGAATGCAGTTATGAGGGGCAAGGTGCGATTGAGATGGAAGCGATCGTTAATCGGGATAGCTTAAAGAAAGCTAAAGAAAACATGGCTTACCCTTTTACGATTGTTAACCTAAATATCAAGCATAGAAACTCAGAATTCAGGGCGGGTTTAACTCAGCTTCTAAGGGAGACGCAAAGAGCAAAATTAGACCCGTCCCTTTACATAGAACCACGACTTCTGTGGCAAGCTTTGTTAGACGATTTGAATCAAAATATACCAAAACCACTTATAGCGGCTAAATTCCACCTCGGTTTAGCTAACGCTATTGGGGAAATGGTTAATCAGTTATCTCACTCGTATGAAATTAATCAGGTAGTGCTAACGGGAGGCGTTTTTCAAAACTGCCTCTTGCTTGAACTCGTTAGCGAACGGATAGAAGCAATGGGAATTACTATGCTTACCCATAACTTAGTGCCGCCGAATGATGGAGGTTTATCACTAGGGCAAGCAGTTATCACTGCTGCTCAATTGCTTGAATGTTAGTCAAGAGACGGAGAATTGGGTTGAAGGTTTTAAGGTTGCAAGTTAAAGGCTATCAACTGTCAAATTAATCATCTTGCGGAACACAAGCCTAAGTTCTTCCAACATCAGAGGGGTATTATTCACCTTAATATTCTTCATGCTTGAGCAAAAAAGCGATCGCATAATCTCACGCGTAGGAGAAAATTGATTTTACAATAAGAATAAGGACTTGGTGACGCTTCAAAGGAGCATCAATCAAAATGTGTTTAGGAATTCCCGGTCAAATCATAGAAATCATTGATGCAAATCAAAACTTAGCTTTAGTGAATGTTGCAGGAGTGAAACGTCAAGTCAGTATTGCTTGCATTGTTGATCATGACCACTCGGCTGAATCTTGTGTTGGAGATTGGGTATTGATTCACGTAGGCTTTGCCATGAGTCGTCTTGATGAACAGGAAGCGGTCCAAACCTTACAACTTTTGAAGGAATTAGCAGAAACACAAGAAGAACTTTTGCCAGTTGAGAGTTAATAGTAAAGGTTAGGGTCATTTTACAAGACTTGTAAAGAATTGCATCCTTTATTAATGCAACCTATGGCAAAACTAGCGCCCTACATCTGTTTGCATCTGGGATTGATTTTTCTCCCGAATCATCGAGGACAGCTATACCTGTATCACTAATCGAAAAATTACACTCTAAAATTCAAACTTGCTATGAAATACGTTGATGAATTTCGTGACCCAAAAAAAGCACAAGCACTTATCCAAAAAATCTACCAATTAGGTGAACAACTCGGAAGACCCAAAGACCAACCCATCAAGATAATGGAAGTGTGTGGGGGTCATACCCATTCAATTTTTAAATATGGTCTAGAAGAAATTTTGCCCGACACGATTGAATTCATCCACGGCCCAGGTTGTCCAGTGTGTGTGATGCCCAGAGGAAGATTGGATGATGCGATCGCAATTGCTCAATATCCCCATGTTATCTTCACAACATTCGGTGATGCCATCCGGGTTCCCGGTTCCAAAACCAGCCTCCTGCAAGCCAAGGCCCAAGGTGCAGATATCCGCATGGTCTATTCTCCGCTAGACTCCCTTCAGATTGCACGGGACAACCCGGAAAAAGAAGTTGTTTTCTTTGCAATCGGCTTTGAAACCACTTCTCCGAGTACTGCCCTCACCCTTTTGCAAGCCCAAGCTGAAAAACTGCAAAATTTCAGCCTGTTTTGTAACCATGTTCTCGTCATCCCTGCCCTCAAAGCACTGCTAGATAATCCCGACTTACAACTGGATGGATTTATCGGGCCAGGTCATGTCAGCATGGTAATTGGTACCGAACCTTACTCTTTTATTGCCGAACAGTACTGTAAGCCCTTGGTTGTATCGGGATTTGAACCCCTTGATGTCCTGCAATCGATTGGGATGATCTTGCAGCAAATGGTAGAAGGTCGCACAGTAGTGGAAAATCAGTACAACCGACTGGTGCAACCCCAAGGGAACCCAGTTGCCTTGAATGCGATTCATCAAGTTTTTGAAGCGCGGGAAACATTCGAGTGGCGGGGGTTGGGCAATATTCCCCATTCGGGGCTAAAGATTCGCCCGGAATATGCCCAATTTGACGCTGAAGTGAAATTTACCCTTCCCAATCTTAAAGTGGCTGACCACAAAGCCTGTCAATGTGGTGAAATCCTCAAAGGCGTCTTGAAACCTTGGCAATGCAGGGTATTCGGCACTGCCTGCACTCCGGAAAATCCCATTGGTACCTGCATGGTGTCCTCAGAAGGCGCTTGTGCAGCTTACTACAAGTATGGCCGTTTATCTCAAGTGGCGAAAGCACCGTTACCGCCAAAAGCCAAGGTGACGGTATGACGGGAATAAGAGGGTTCTTCCCAAAAAAGCGATCGCAGGAGTATGAGTTTATTAAAAATAGTGTGTTGTGGCACACTCACTACACCTTCCCAAGCCTGTGTGCATATAATTAAGACAGGAAAATAGGTGATAAGCTGCCCATGATTTAATTTGCCTAATTAAAGCCAGCAAAACCAAGCCTGTCTTTGCCTTTCGGATTCTTAATTATGCAAGTTAAGGCACAGCGGCTTCAAAATCGGTCAACTCATTAATTCTTTTTATCTCAATCCGCGCAGTCATACATGCCTATCGATCAAAAGAAAGCCAATCGCAACTCACCCCTGATCAATGAACAAATTCGCTTTCCTCAGGTGCGTGTCATCGATATAGATGGTGCACAACTGGGGATTATGACTTCAAGGGATGCCTTGCGGCTAGCACAGGAAAAAGAGTTGGATCTTGTGGTGGTTGGTGACAACAAAGAACTGCCAGTTTGCCGAGTAATGGACTATAACAAATGGCAGTATCAGCAGTCTAAAAAAACCGGCAAGGCTCGCCCCACGGTAGTCAAAGAAGTCAAGATGGGCTATAACATCGCAGAACATGACTATCAGGTGCGTGTTAATCAGGCTGATCGCTTTCTCAAAAGTGGCGATAAAGTCAAAACCACGATTACGCTTAGAGGACGGGAAGTTCAACACATCGACTTAGCTGAGAGTCTCCTCAAACGGATGTCTGAAGATTTGCAGGAAGTCGCAGAGGTTGAGCAATATCCCAAAAAAGAAGGAAGCAGAATGACGATGCTGCTTTCTCCGAAAACCTCGAAGAAAAAGCGCTAAACTTAAAAGCCCTTGTTTTACCCCTTTTCCCTGCCAAAAGCCGGAGAATTGTGCTGATAACAAGGGCTTTATTGTGCTTTATACCTAATCTGAAAATAGGAGTCAGGAGTCAGAAGTCAGGAGTCAGGGGTTAGGGGTCAGGGGCTAGGAGAGATTAGTTTTCATCCATTCGTTGTGAACTCTCATTCATGGATGTCTAGCTTGAAAATAGGAGTCTGGAGAGTCAGAATTCTCCGAGTCAGAATTCAGGAGAAGGAATTTTTCATTATGCGCGTTGTGAGCGATCGCTCATGGTACATAACTTATAACTTATGACCGAACAACACCCCCTATTCCAAAATGTCGAACAGATTCGACGCCGTCGAGGGAAAGTGCGCGATACCGCCATTACCCTAGCACATGGCAGTGGTGGCAAGGCGATGCGCGACTTGATTGACGAAATTTTTGTGGGCAGCTTTGATAATCCGATTCTTTCCCAGTTGGAAGATCAAGCCAGTTTCAGTCTGGCAACGCTAATGGCACAGGGAGATCGACTAGCCTTTACCACCGATTCCTATGTTGTCGATCCTTTATTCTTTCCAGGCAGTGATATTGGGGCATTAGCAATTAATGGTACCGTCAACGACTTAGCCGTCAGTGGGGCAAAGCCGTTATACCTAACTTGTAGTGTCATTTTGGAAGAAGGGCTTCCTGTTGATACCCTGCGGCGTGTGGTTCAGAGTATGAAAGCGGCAGCAGCCTTAGCTGGCGTAAAGATTGTTACTGGTGACACAAAAGTTGTTCATCGGGGGGCAGCCGATAAGTTGTTCATTAACACCGCTGGAGTGGGTGTGATTCGGGAAGGTGTGTCCGTTTCTGCCCGCCATCTTCAGCCCGGAGATGTCATCCTGATTAACGGACAGTTGGGCAATCACGGTGCTGCTATTTTAATTGCGCGTGGTGAGTTGGCACTGGAAACGGAGATAGACAGTGATTGTCAGCCGTTGAATGGTTTAGTGGATGCCATTCTGGATGTTTGTCCTAAAGTTCATGCGATGCGAGATGCGACTCGGGGGGGATTGGCAACGGTATTAAATGAATTTGCTCTGAGTTCAGATGTGGGAATTCGCTTGTTTGAACAAGCTATCCCTGTGCGCGAGGAGGTGAAAGGAGTTTGTGAAATTCTGGGTTTAGACCCTTTGTACTTGGCCAATGAAGGTAAGCTGGTGGTGGTAGTGCCGCGATCGCATTCTGAAGCAGTCCTTTGTGCCATGCAATCTCACCCGGCTGGAAAGGATAGCTGTATTGTCGGTGAAGTCATCGATTCCCCCTCAGGAGTTGTTTTATTACAAACCCCTTTTGGTGCTGAACGCATTGTCGATATGCTCGTCGGTGACCAACTCCCACGAATTTGTTAATAATTACTTACAAAAATACAGATTTTTATATTTAAATTTTTACGTAGTTAGTCTTACATCTGTATTAAAAACTACGGTGTTAGTGAATGAATATGAAACAATTTTTTTTAGCTGAAAAAAAGTTAAAATGAATACATAAATGAGACTGGAGTTAAACCAGACAATAAACCATTGGTTGCTAGCTAATAGATTTAATTCTGACGACTTAAATCCAAGGGAGACTGATGGTAATAGGGCTTTAATTTAAGGAAGTTTGATCATGAATAAATGTTCCCTTCCTCCTAAAGATTTGCCTTCTGTTGAAACCACAAAGATTGATAGAATACTGCGTCGGCTACTCGAAGAATCGACCACTCAGCACTTTTGTGAAGCTTGCGTAGCGCGATCGCAAGCACTGCTGTCTCGTTATGAATGGGACATCACCACTCAAGCTAGCAGCCTGACACTGATGCTTGTCTGTCCACACAGGGATACGAACTGGCAAGTTTTCAATAATATTGAACTCCTGGGAAGCCAACTGAAACAGATTGCCCAAAGTGCAAAAATTCCCGTTTGTCTTCCTACGGATATGGGAAGCCCCTATGAAATTGCGGTTGATGAAATCTCAGTCTATCGAGACTCTCTTTAAAGGAAGTGTTAATAACAAATGACTAATGACCAATGACTAATAACTAATGTATGCACGAATTTGGAATTACTCAAAATATAGTTGCGATCGCAACCGAACACGCCAAAGGTGCAAAAGTGCAACGAGTCACTTTAGAAATTGGCAAACTCTCAGCTATTATGCCTGATGCAATCCGTTTTTGTTTCGATGTCTGCTGCAAAGACACAGTTTTAGAAGGAGCTAATTTAGAGATTATTGAAATTTCAGGATTAGGGCGCTGTCGTCACTGTGGTGCAGAGATTCTTTTAGAGCAGCCTTTTGGAATTTGTCGCTGTGGTAGCGTCGAATTAGAGGTGATACGCGGTGAAGAATTAAAAATAAAAGAACTGGAGATAGAAGAAGTATGTGTATAACTTGCGGTTGTTCTAAATATTCGGAAAGCACTCTTACAAATCCTGAAACTGGTGAAGTTACACCCATGCAATCCCACCATCACGAACATTCCCACATTCATACTTTACCCGATGGCACCATCATCACTCATTCCCACAATCACGAAGCCTCCCATACCCATACTTATGAAACTCACTCTACTCATAATAAAGAAGTCTCACAAGTTCATGCCAAAATTCATGGCACCACTATCTCTTTAGAAGAAGATATTTTATCCAAAAATAATCTCATTGCCGCACAAAATCGGGGTTGGTTTAAGGGACGCAATATCCTAGCATTGAATCTCGTAAGTTCTCCAGGTTCCGGAAAAACAACTCTTTTAACCCGCACGATTCATGACCTCAAAAATCAACTCCCGATCTGTGTGATTGAAGGCGATCAAGAAACGGCTAATGATGCCCAGAAAATTCAGGAAACGGGTTGTAAAGTTGTTCAAATTAATACAGGAACTGGCTGCCATTTAGAAGCAGCCATGGTAGAACGGGGTGTGCAACAACTCAATCCGCCGCTGAATTCAGTAGTAATGATTGAAAATGTTGGCAACCTGGTTTGTCCTGCCTTATTTGATTTGGGAGAAAGCGCGAAAGTTGTGATTCTTTCAGTGACGGAAGGGGAGGACAAACCCATCAAGTACCCGCATATGTTCCGGGCTAGCAATATCATGATTCTGACGAAGATTGATTTGTTACCCTATGTGCAATTTAATGTTGAACGTTGCCTAGAATACGCCAAACAAGTGAATCCTCATATTCAAATCTTTCAAGTTTCTGCAATAACAGGTGCTGGTTTAGGCAGTTGGTATGCATGGTTGCATTCCCATTTGCATCAGTTACAGCCATCATCAGCTAGAAGTTTAGTATGAACTCTATCCTCTAAGGGGCGTAAATTCTGCGGAGGCATGAAGCAACTAGTGCAGCGTGGCTCCAAATAACTATCCAGTTGAAAAACTTGAAAAAGCTTACTGTATAAGCTTTCTTTCCTTCTGCCTCCTGACTTCTGCCTGCTTGCACTAGGGTCGTTGAAGCGTTCAAAATCTTGCTCTACAGGTGGGAATTCGGAAACCCCGTCCTCAAAAACGTAGGGCGGGGTAGTTCTTTTAGATCTTTTTAGCTACAAGCTAGAAACAAGAAGTAGAAGCGATGTCCGATGTTATTGGTAAACCTTAGTTGCTGCGAGAGACGTGACCATTGACATAGTAATCTCTTGTCCCCTTAGCTGTGCGTGCTTCCCCAAGCCGATTCAACGCATGAATATAAGCTGCGGTTCGCAGTGAAACGCCGAATTCTTGAGCGATTGACCAGATCCGGTGAGTTTCTTCCACCATCTTCAGTTTTAGGCGTTGATTGACTTCATCGAGTGTCCAATACAATCCACTTCGATTTTGCACCCACTCAAAGTAGCTAACTGTAACACCACCAGCATTGACTAAGATATCGGGAAACACATAGATTCCCTTCTCTTCTAAAACTTGATCGGCTGCTGAAGTCGTGGGGCCATTGGCTGCTTCAAAAATAAATTTAGCTTTGATGTTATGGACATTGGCTTCATGAATTTGATTTTCCAAGGCAGAAGGAATGAGAACATCGACATCTAAAGCCAAAAGTTGTTCATTACTCAGCAATTCATGGTCTTGAATATTACAAACACTACTATTGCAGTAGACCGTTTTGATTCCCTTCCCTGATGCCTTATGTTGGCGGATACTCGGAATATCTAGCCCTTGTTTTGAATAAATTCCGCCTTGAGAATCACTAACAGCAACCACTTTATACCCAGCGTTATACAGAAGTTCTGCTAGCACTCCTCCAGCGTTACCAAATCCTTGAATTGCAACGGTTGTTTCCTGGGGAACTTTTTCAAATTTTGGCAGGATAGACTCAATCACAAAGAAAGCACCCGTTGCGGTAGCACCATCGCGGCCGAGACTTCCTCCCATCGTCAGGGGTTTACCTGTAACAACAGCAGGAGTGATTTGACGCCGAATAATGCTGTATTGATCCATCATCCAGCCCATTATCATTGCGTTTGTGTAAACATCCGGTGCGGGAATATCTACATTAGGGCCAATGAAATCTGCGATCGCATCGATGTAGCCTCGCGTCAATCGTTCTAATTCAAACTTCGATAGCGCCTTAGGATCAACTGTAATTCCACCCTTACCACCGCCAAAGGGAAGATTGAGAACCGCACACTTAAACGTCATCCAAAACGCTAAGGATTGGACTTCATCTAAAGAAACATTCGGATGATATCGGACTCCACCTTTAGCTGGCCCTCTCGTGTCATCATATCGTACTCGATATCCCTGAAAAACCTTTAAAGACCCATCATCCATCCGCACGGGAATAGACACACTTAAACTTGATTTAGGGTACTTTAAGGATTCAGTAGCATCTTCAGAAAGAGAGATATATTTCAGCGCTTTTTCTAAGCGTTTACTGGCATCCGCAAATAATGAAGACATCCGATTGCTTCTCCTAATCAATAATTTGGCTAGCTAGAATGACATTGTCTGTAAAACAGACAATGATGGCACTGCAAAACCTCTCGCCTGAGTAGCTATGAAAAAATAACAAAAAAAGACTAAGACAGAGTAGAAGATTACTCTGAACAATTGAGTTATTTTTAGATTCCACTGAAGCCAAGGTATTTAAAGCACAAGCATTGATTAAGCACCAATAACATCAACATCTCTTCCCAATGGAAGAGGTTTAACGAAGCGACACAGCGCTAGTTAAAGGGTGCGATTTGTTCGTAAGATACGAAGCTTGTAAAAACGCAAGACGTTGCGTTTCAATTAATCGTGTTGTCTGTTTGTTCTCTCCCTCTGTTAGGAGAACGGACTTTCAGGCAACAACAGTGCTTACTTCTTATTATTTCTAAAGAACTTCTAAAAAGCATTCAAATGGTATATTTCGTTACATTCTTAAGATAGAGCTTGTGCTAGCTTCACGAAAATGAGGGAAAAGTAAAGAATTGAACAATTATTCGTAATTATGAATTCGTAATTCGTAATTAAAAGGCGGGTTAGAGTCCCCGACAACGCACGTCGCTTTAGGAGCAGTCAGGGTTTAAATCCCCGGCGAGAACGTCAATTACGAATTACGTAGCTTGCTTCTCGCTCGAGAGCGAGTCCTACGAATTTTTAATCAGCGATCGCATAGTACAAGAATGTAGAAGATATAAAGCTCCGAGGCTCCAAGGAAAGAAAGTTTGTACAGTAAGCTTTTTAATCTTTTTGAACGGGTAGGTCATTTTCGTCGCGCTGCACCAGACTTCGCGGCGAAAGGTTACCACCAGTACAGATGAGCAGGAGAAGCGGGGGAGAATGTTTACCGATGGGTTATGTCTGCCAAGCTAGTCTAGTCCCATTCCTAGCCTCTAAAGCCCCCATAACCCTTGTAGGTAAACATTCCACTAGGAATTGTGATTTGTAAAGAAAACACACAATCGTGAAATTAACAATTAAACTAGGGTTGTAGATCTGTATCTCTTAACCGACTGCCCTCCAACCGGATTAAGAGCCGCATATCAGGGTATGAACGAGCTAACTTGGAAGGTAACCTGATCCGTTTTATTGCAGGCCCGAGGCAACCATGATAGAGATTCTAGCTGCCCTCTCGGCATCCGCCTCAGCAGGTATGAGAATTGCCCTGCCCCTGCTTGTCATTGGTTTAGTGCAAAGTGGTTTTCTCTGGTCTAGAATTCCTTTATTATCTCGTGTTCCTCCCTCACTTTTGGTGGGTATTTTAACCAGTTGGGCTTTGTTTGAGCTATTTGCTTCTAAAAAGCTGTTGGGTCAACGTGTGTTGCAAATGGTTCAGCTTGTGTTAAGTCCTGTTGTCGGAGCCATCATGGGCATTGCGGTGGCGCAGTTGACTAATACCTCAACAGCATTAGTCTGGATTGCGGGTATTGTCGGCGGACTGATGGCATTGGTTCTTCAGTTGGTTCAAGTCGGCTGGTTTTATCGGTTGCGGGGCTTGCCCTTGTGGGCGGTTTTCATACAGGATGTTCTCTGCATTGCACTAGTAATTTTTGCCTTTGACTCGCCTCAATCTGGAGGATTAATTGCTTTATTATTACTGTTGTTGGCGATTCGGAGCTCGAACCAATGGCATAAGTGGTATCTAAAAGGGCGTCGTCAAAAGAGGCGGAATCACCCCCAATACGAGCAGCCTGATTGAAGAGTTTAGGAATAACGGATTGTGCAAGACGGGATAATTAAAAATTCGTAATTCGTAATTCGTAATTCGTAATTGACGTTCTCGCCGGGGATAAGAGACCCCGACTGCTTCTAAAGCGACGTGCGTTGTCGGGGTCTCTAACCCGCCTTTTAATTACGAATTACGAATTCAGGACTTATATCGTGTCCGGTTGAATACCCATAGTTAGGACTGACGCGGGGACGTGGGGACG
>CBKWLJ010000302.1:0-11226 GCA_966675205.1 uncultured bacterium | reverse complement strand
GCGTGATTGAATGGCAAAAGGGCAATCGTCTTTACATTGGCATTTGGGAAGCAGGGTTACATTGAATGGAAGGGTTGAAGGTGGGTAGAGACGCTTGCTGCGAAAGCCCCCTGCGTTACAAACCGTAGGTTCGGCGAAGCTGTTGCCGCAGGGTACGTCTGTACAAAGTTTAAGTTTAGAAGGAGACGGTTGGAAAGGAGTTTCATCTTTTTCTCCGGAAGTGCCTCGGCTTTGGAGAAATGGCGGATAATTCATCGAGATTTGATATCAGATGTAGTCAGAAGTTTGTGAAAAGAGATTTAAGAATTTTCGGATAACCTCCAAATTTGAATGAATAAATTATCTAGCCTGTCATATCCGATAAGTTCCTTGATTCCCAAAGGTTTTCAATGATACGTTTTATCCAGCGGAAAGAAGTATGGGTACTGACATCTCATGGATGGCTATTCTTCCTTTTTTTTTGCCTCACTTTTATTCTGGTTGTACTCGTTCATCTCTACAGCTTTCTAGCTCCTACGTCACCCATTAAGGCAGATGTGTTGGTGGTAGAAGGATGGATGGGAGATTATGGTCTTAAAAATGCAATTAAAGAATTTGAAAAGGGAGGGTATCAAGCACTCATTACAACAGGAACTCCCTTAGGGCAGGGGCACTATCTCTCAGAATATAAATCTACTGCTGAACTAGCGGCAGCAACTTTGATTGCATTAGGTTTTGATCGCGATAAATTAGTCGCTATTCCAGCCGCTGATGCTGTCATCAATCGAACGGCTGCTTCTGCTATGGCACTGCGGGAATGGATAGCTCAGTCAGGTTTGAATGTAAAATCTATTAATTTGTATTCTAGTGATGTCCATACCCGGAGGAGTTGGCTGATTTTCAAGCAAGTTCTCGCTCCCCAAATTCAAGTCGGTGTGATTGCTGCACCTCCATACGACTACAATCCACAAAAGTGGTGGAGTTCTAGTCAGGGGGTGCGGTTAATGATTTCTGAAACTATTGCTTATCTGTACGCCTGGACGGTGAGTTGGCAATTTTAGAAGATAGACACCCAGGAACGCGAGTTCACAACTCGCTGGATGAACATCCATCTCTCTTGACTCCTAACTCCTGAATTCTGACTCCTGACTCCTATTTTCAGATTAGACACCATGAGCTGCGCTCACAACGAATGGATGAAATTAATCTCTCCTAGCCCCTGACTCCTAACTCCTGAATTCTGACTCCTGACTCCTATTTTCAGATTAGGTTAGTAGCCGTCCTGAAGCAAAGAGAATTGGGCTGAGGATACAGTGTTCCTGGCAGGATAATGGCACAAGATTTGGGAAGTCTGCTCTTGAATAGTGCAAGATGTCTGTAGGACGATCGCAAAAAAGAGGAAAGTCTCTTGCTAGAAGAACGTGCATACTGGTTGGCATGGTCGCAAGTTGAGCGCATCGGGCCAGTTTTGCTTAGGCGTCTACAACAGCATTTTGGCACTCTAGCTGAGGCTTGGAAAGCGAATGCGACTCAGTTGCAGCGAGTGGAAGGCGTTGGGTATCAGCTAGCTGGAACCGTGGTGGCGGCGCGATCGCAAATTCACCCCTCACAGTTCCTTGAACAGCACTCTACCAAAAATCCTCATTTCTGGACACCTGCTGATGCGGATTATCCTCGCTTGCTGCTAGAAATTCCTAGCCCTCCTCCAGTGTTGTACTATCGAGGACAAGTGCAACCTCAGGAAAATCAGGGTATCAAGCCAATGGTGGGCATTGTCGGCACCCGTGAACCTACCGAATATGGCAAACGCTGGACAAGGAAAGTGAGTGCGGCACTGGCTAAACAAGGTTTTACCGTAGTGTCCGGTATGGCAGCAGGGATTGATACCGAAGCGCATTTCGGCTGTCTAGCATCAGGGGGACGGACAATCGGAGTTCTGGGAACGGGTGTAGATATGATTTATCCGCCGCGCAACCGGAATCTTTACGAACAAATTCAGCAACAGGGGCTGGTTGTGAGCGAATATCCGGCCGGAACTCAACCCAATCGCGTCCACTTTCCCCAGCGCAATCGAATTATTGCAGGTTTGAGTCGTGCGATTGTAGTCATGGAAGCCCCAACCAAGTCTGGCGCACTGATTACAGCTTACCAAGCGAATGATTTTTGTCGGGATGTCTACGTGCTGCCGGGAAGACTGGATGATCAGCAGTCATTAGGATGTTTGGGGCTTTTAAGTCGAGGGGCTCAAGCTTTTGTCAGTGAAGGTCATTTGCTGGAAATGCTGGGAGCGATGCCAGGACTTGACCCAGTGGTGCAGTTGCCTTTATTTGCTCCAGAACAATCTTCATCTGTGCCTGAGTTGGAGCCAGAATTGGCAAAGGTATTTCAGGTATTACCTTCTGAACCTACATCCTTTGATGTCATTGTACAGCAGGTCGGTTTAGAGGCGGGAGTGGTTTCTGGTGCTTTATTGCAGTTAGAACTCATGGGGCTGGTGTCTCAGTTGCCAGGAATGCGGTATCAACGATGCTAAAAAAATTTAGAAAAATGAGCCGATGGGCGGTATGGATGTTGCTCGCTTTAGCCGCCACTTTGATGTTTTCTCTGGTGGGTAGCACCCATCCATTCAAGAATTCTTTACGGGATTTGGCACAAAAGCAAGGAATTGATTTTGGGGCAGCCGTTTGGGTTGAGCCTCTATTGCAGGATTCGACCTATCGCAAGGTGTTGGCACGAGAGTTCAACATGGTGACGCCAGAGAATGAGATGAAGTTTGGGCCGCTGCATCCAGAACGCGATCGCTACGATTTTACTGCCGCCGATAAGTTGGTCAACTTTGCCAAGGAACATGATATGCAGGTGCGGGGCCACACTCTGGTTTGGCATGAAAGTTTACCCGACTGGCTCACCTCACGAGAGTGGGCGTATGAGGAGTTGATGACCATTCTGCGAGGTCACATAGAACAGGTTGTCGGTCATTATAAGGGTCAGTTGGTGGATTGGGATGTGGTGAATGAAGCGATCGCAGATGACAAACAAGCCCTTAGAGATACGATGTGGCTCAAAGTAATTGGGCCAGAATATATCGAGAGGGCATTTCGCTGGGCTCATGAAATTGACCCCAAAGCTCGCTTATTTTACAACGACTACGGTGGCGAAGAAGTGGGAGGAAAATCGGATGCCATCTATGAAATGGTCAAAGGCTTGCTAAAACAGGGGGTTCCGATTCACGGGGTTGGTTTGCAAATGCACGTCAATATTAAAAACCCTCCGAATCCTGAAAAAGTGGCGGCAAATATCAAGCGTCTGAATGATTTGGGGCTGGCAGTACAGATTACAGAGATGGACGTGAGAACCTGGGATGCGTCGGGAACACCAGCGCAAAAGATGGCGGCCCAAGCCAAAGTCTACCGGGACATGATGCAAGTCTGTTTAGCCGCTAAGAATTGTAATGCATTTTTGCTTTGGGGAGTCAGCGATCGCTATTCCTGGGTTCCCCGCATTTTGAAGAAAGCCGATGCACCCCTGATTTTTGATGCCTCTTATCGCGCCAAACCCGCTTATAACGTGTTGAAGGATGTACTTAACGAGCGTTGAGTACAGCTCGTGCAGAAGTTTGTAAGCGGTTGAACTCCTGGCAAAGCTTTGCTGTGAGCTTATCCTAACTGCTTAGTTATTTGTGTGAGGCTGCATTGAGTAAGGTGAATAGGGGTGTGGTCATAAGTCGTTGGTTGAGACTGACACGGAGACATGGAGACGCTCCGGACGCGGGGAGAAGAAATTTTTGTCACCATACTCACCAACTGTTTTTGACCCCACCCGGTGAATAGTGGTATTTCTAGCAGTCTTAGCCCGTTAATAAGTTAAGTTTTGACTTAGAAGTTAACTTTCTGTTTCGTAATATTGCTACTTGTTCAAGATAAAAACGCTAGGCTGAGTTAGCAAATACTACAGCCTACAGACTTGTACTAGATGACCAATGAAGAGCTTCTGGCTTTGCTCCGTCAAGGAGTATATACCTGGAACAGACACAGGAGAGAAAATTTCAACCTAAGTATAGACTTCAGCGGAGCCGACCTTCGGGACATAGACCTTCGCGGAGCCTACCTGAGCAAAGCCAACTTCAGCGGAGCCAACCTCCAGGGTACCAATCTGAGCAGAGCTGTTCTCAGGGGAGCTAACCTCAGTGGAACCGTTCTCAAGGGAGCTAACCTCAGTGGAGCTTACCTCAAGTCAGCAGACTGTAGTGGGGCAAACCTTGAAGAGGCAATTCTTTTAAGAGCATATCTCAGTGGAACAAGTTTTGAGTGGGCAAATTTGACCATGGCCAACCTCAGCAAGGCAAACCTAGAGGGTGCAGTTCTCAAGGATGCAAATCTTCAGGGAGCATTCCTAGTAAAAACAGTTTTGAGGAGGGCTGATTTGACAAAGGCATACCTTTTGCAAGCCAATCTTGCTCAAGCTAATCTTAAGGAAGCAAACCTTGAAAAAGCCTATCTAAAGAAAGCAAATCTTACTAAGGCAAATCTTGAGGGAACGAATCTTCGGGGAGCAGTTCTCAGTCAGGCAAACCTTTGGCAGGCAAACATTGCCAGGACAGAGCTTAAAAGAGCATTCCTCAGGGGAACCGTCTTCAACAAAGCAGCATTGGTGGAAGCCTGTCTAAACGCTCGACATATTGACAGCGTCAAAAATTGTGCTGGCACAAAGTGGAACATGGATACAGCTGAGGTTATTCAGCTTCAAATTCAGCACAATCAGCTTCAAATTCAGCACAATCAGCTTCAACTCCAGCGCAATCAGCTTCAACTCCAGCGCTGTCAACTGCGAGTTCCGCCTCAGGAGTCGTAGAGCTATATATTGAGGAAGTTTTGTGGTAGCACTACCTCTGATGCGATCGCTATTCCTGAGTTCCCCGCATTTTGAAGCTGATGCACCTCTGATGTTTGATATCATGTCCGCGTCATCACTTCCTTCATAGCCTGTTGTTTTTTGTTCATAGTTCTCGTGTTCATAGCAAGAAAGCAATTCCCATGAACCATGAACAGCTTGACAGATATGATAAATTCACCTGGACTTGATATGATGTCTCCTATCGCGCTCAACCCGCTGACAAAGCCCTGAAGGAGGTACTTAAGGAACGTTGAGTCAGGCCGCTTGAATGAGGGAAAAAAGTCAGGTAGCGCAGCCGTTCCGGTTCAGATAAAAGGCTCTACAAGCCCAAGATTAAGTTCATTTTCTACTTCGTCTAGAGACTTCAATATCCGGTTGTAATACTTCTCGTCTAATCTCATCTCACAGATGTTCTACAGGCATCAATTGAGGGCTAGAAGAGGGTTGATGTACTACGTTTGACTACAACTTGGTATAACAAAAACGTTCTCTTTGTAAGATTGATTCAAAAGGCTTTAAAGCCCAGCGGTGCAGCTAGAGAGAGAAGCTTCGACCAGAGCATCCTCCATAACAAAAGCATTACACTTTTCCCTTCCAGCTTGACTCAATTTATGTCATTAAGTAGCAACCTCCAACAACCGTTGGTGCAATCGGAGGTAATTGACAGGCAACCTCTAATCGTTTCTCCCAATACTCTAGTCGCTGAAGCAATTACCTGTATGAGTCAGGAGCGGGCTAGTTGCGTGCTGGTAGTGGAACAACAACGATTAGTGGGTATTTTCACTGAGCGGGATGTCGTCAGAATCACTGCCTCTAGGATGCCACTGGAGGATGTAGCGATCGCGCTAGTGATGAGTGCTAATCCGATTACCCTTTGTGTCGAAGAAGTTACTGACATCTTCTATGCCCTATCTCTACTACGCCAGCAGCAAATCAGTCATCTCCCGGTAGTCGATAAGTCAGGTCAAGTGGTTGGGGTGATCACATGGAGTACTATCCTCGAAATCTTAGACCCTATGGAGCTTTCCGCTACTCGAGAACTCTTGCAGCAGACAGGGGTGGAACAGATAGCTCAATTAAGGCTTGTCAACGAGCAATTGCAACAGGAAACCGAAAAGCGCCAACAAGCAGAAGCCGCCTTACGCCTGTGTGAACAAAAGGAGGAAAAACTCAAGCGTAGTGAAGCAAACCTGGCAACAGCCCAAAAAATTGCCCATCTAGGAAACTGGGAATTTGATGTACTCACTGGAGGAATTACCTGGTCAGAGGAGAAATTCCGCATTTTTGGTCTTGACCCGACCCTCCCCGAACCGACTTACGCCGAACTGATCGAGAAGATTCATCCCGATGACCGAGAGGTGTTTCAACGAGTTGCTGAAGAAGCGATCGCATTGGGAACATCCTACGAACTTGACTATCGAGTTTTGCGCCCTAATGGTGAAGTCCGCTACGTCGAGGGAAAAGGAGAGGCTGTTGTTAATGACGCGGGGCAAACCATTGGACTGTTCGGAGTAGCACGGGATATCACCGAGCGCAAGGAAACAGAAGAGGCACTGCGCTTTAGCTTAGCTACAAATCGCGCACTTTTGGATGCCATCCCAGATATGATATTCCGCTGTCGTGCAGACGGCACCTATATAGACTTCAAACCGGCTAAAGACATCAAGACAATCATGCCGCCCAGTCTGTTTATTGGGAAAAAAGTACAGGATGTTTTACCACCCGAATTGGCACGGAGGGTGCTGTGCGCTCACTCTCAAGCTATCGCGTCAGGTTCAACCCAAACCTTAGAGTATCAGCTAAAAAGCGATGACCAACTGCGGGATTACGAGGCTCGTATTGTAGCCAAAGATAGCGACGAAATTCTCGTACTCGTGCGCGACATTACTGAGCAAAAGCAGGCGCAACAGAAATTACACGAGACGAAAAACTTGTATCAGCAGATTCTTGATGCCATTCCCGACTTGATTTTATGCAAAGGCGCACAATCGAGGATTGTTTATGCGAACAAGGCATTCCGCGACTACTACGGGATGACGCAAGAACAGTTGCAAGGTCTCATCGATGCGCCCTTTGTCAAGCTTGATTATACGCAACAGTACCTGAAAGACGATGCTTATGTGTATAACACTGGAGACACACTAAAGATTGAGGAACCTGTCGTTCGCTTCGATGGACAGGAACGCTTATTCAGTACGGTTAAAAGTGCCATCAGAAATGCTACTGGGCAGGTAATCCAGACAGTTGGCGTGTCTCGTGACATTACGGAGCAAAAGCTTGCCCAAGAGCGTTTACGACTGCTAGAAAGAGCGATCGCCGCTTCTAACAATGGCATTATTATTAGCGATGCCATAGCGCCTAACAACCCGATTATTTACGTCAATTCTGGGTTTGAGCGTCTAACTGGCTACGCTAAAGAGGAAGTCCTTGACAGCAAATGCTGCTCATTTAAGCCAACGGAGGCAACGCCAAGTGTCCTTGCAGAAGTGCAGCGTGCGCTTACCTCTAGTAAAGAAACCCAGGTCACTCTGCATAGCGCTCGTGCTGATGGCACTCTGTTCTGGAGTGAATTGTGCATTACTCCCGTCCGGGATGCAACGGGACGCTTGACGAACTTTATTGGCGTGCAGACTGATATCACCACTCGCGTCGCTTTTGAGCAAGCGTTGCGCCAAAGTGAAGAGCGATTCCGCAACTTAGTGGAAACGACTAGCGATTGGGTATGGGAGGTGGATGAAAATGCCATCTATACCTATGCCAGTCCCAAAGTGTTCGACTTATTGGGTTACAAGCCTGAAGAAGTGCTGGGCAAGACCCCATTTGATTTGATGCCAGCAGAAGAAGCGCGTCGTGTTGCCGACATTTTTGCGCCTATTGCTGCCAAGCAACAGCCATTTCAAGGTCTTGAAAACACAAATGTCCACAAAAAAAGTCATCTGGTTGTTCTCGAAACCAACGGTGTCCCTATCTTCGATACCAATGGCGAATTCCGGGGTTATCGTGGGATAGATCGAGATATCACCTTTCGCAAACAAGCAGAAATCGCCCTGCAAGAATCCACCCAGCGGGAACGGGACAAGGCGCAAGCGCTAGAACAAACCCTGAGAGAATTAAAAAGCACCCAAGCCCAACTCATACAAGCCGCAAAAATGTCGAGTCTGGGACAAATGATCGCGGGTGTTGCCCACGAAATCAACAATCCCACGACCTTTATCTACTGCAATCTTACTCCTGCTCGCGCATACTTCCAAGACCTGCTGAGACTGATTCAAATCTACCAGCAGAATTACCCTAATCCCACACCAGAAATTCAGCAGATAACTCAAGAGATTGACTTGGATTTTCTGGTAAAAGATTGGTCAAAACTGATGAATTCAATGCAGGTAGGAGCCGAGCGCATCCAGCAAATTGTTCTCTCACTACGGAGCTTCTCCCGACTGGATAAATCAGAGCTAAAAGCTGTAGATATTCATCAGGAGATTGACAACACTCTCCTAATTTTGCAGCCTCGACTGAGGGCAGTAGGCGATCGCCCAGCAATAAAACTGATTAAAGACTATGGTCAACTGCCACCTATTCATTGTTACGCCAACGAGTTGAATCAGGTGTTTATGAATCTTCTCTCGAATGCCATTGACGCTCTAGAAACCGAACCTGCCCCACAACTAATTACCATCCGCACTGAGGTAATCAGTTCCTCCTCCACATCTGGCTGTACCCAATTCGTTGTCATTCGGATTGCCGATAATGGTTCTGGAATGAGTGAAGCGGTGCTTGATCAGATATTTGACCCCTTTTTTACCACGAAGCCTGTAGGAAGTGGTACGGGTCTGGGGCTATCTATTAGCTACCAGATTGTAGTGGAAAAACACCAGGGTCAACTCAGTTGTATTTCTGCTCTAGGAGAAGGGACAGAGTTTATCGTGAAGATTCCAGTAAGACTTTTACCTCAGTAGTAAGAAAGGGACACTCAGCCGTAATTATCTACTAAGTCTTCGCTATATTTGCGCCTATCACGCTGCGTCCTAATCGCCCAAGCCTCGTATCAAACTATGCTGGCTGAAATGGGTAAGTCTATCTGTAGGGTGTGTTAGCGAAGCGTAACGCACTATTACCGCTATAGATGATTAGGTGCGTAAGTCCTCTGGGTGCGATCGCATTCCATTACACTACCCGATTGCTGCGAATACACTCCCGATACCAATCAAAACTTGCCTTTGGAATCCGTTTCTGGGTCGGGTAATCAATATACGTAATCCCAAAGCGGCGGTCATACCCCCAGGCCCATTCAAAGTTATCCATCAAACTCCAAACAAAATACCCTTTAAGCGGATACCCTTCACTAACCGCTCGATGTGCTGCTTTCAAATGCTGTCGCAGGTACATAATTCTGTCAGTATCAATCACCTCGTCCTTGACATTTACCTCATCTTGTGCAGCACAACCATTTTCAGTAATAAATATTGGCAAATCCTCACGCGCCAGCGTCTCACTAATATGACGGATGCCCCAATAAATCGATTCAGGCACAATATTCAACCAAGGCATATTCATCCGAGGATAACCCTTGGGTAAGTCGAGAAATTCATATCCGAGTTCGTTGTCTGCTGCCCGGACATAAGTACCCGTGTAGATATTCAGTCCTACTGTGTCCAAAGGCTGATGAATGATTTCTAAGTCACCCTCTTGAATATCTGGCGCATCTGCCCCCAATTGTTCGAGCAAAGCAGGACTATAAGCACCTGTGAGGGCAGGAAAAATGATGCCACCATTTTGCCCACAGGTATGGAATGCCTTTTTGGCTGCTTCTATATGAACGGGTGACTCGTTAATTGGAACGGTGACAGCAATATTGTCTACCAGCGCGATCGCACAAGGAACCGGTGAAGCGGCACGAATCGCTTGATAACCTAAACCGTGAGCAAGTAGAGCATGATGAGAGGTTTGCCACACGTCTTTTTTGGAGCGAACACGCGTCCCTGGTGCATGAAGAGGTTCTGTATCAACGTCATAACCCAGGTGAGTGAAGCACATAATTTCGTTAATCGTCATCCAGTGGGTTATGCGATCGCCCAACCGATTCACCACCGCCGTCACATAGTCCGCATAATCCGATGCCATCTCCCGACTTTGCCAGGAACCGTATAAATCTTCTAGTGCTTGAGGAGAGTCCCAGTGAAATAAGGTGGCATGAGGAGTAATGTCATGTTCTAGCAGACAGTCAACCAAGCGCTTGTAGAAATCCACACCCTCTTCGTTAACTGCTCCTCTCCCATCAGGAATAATACGTGGCCAAGCAATGCTAAATCGATAATGCTTAATGCCCAGTTGTACCATCAACTGCACATCTTCTTTATAGCGATGGTAGTGATCGCACGCGATAGCACCTGAATCCCCATTGAGGACACGTCCCGGAATCGCACTGAAAGTATCCCACACACAAGGTTTGCGCCCCCCTTCACTACCGGCTCCTTCGATCTGATAGGCAGCAGTTGCGGCACCCCACAAAAAATCTTCTGGAAATTGATAACTAGTCATCAGCAATTTTTGAGTTAGCTCTACTGATATCTAAGCGGAAAATTGGCAATAGGGAAGAGGGAATTAAGAATTGGGTAAAGCGGCTTTCATCACAACACCTAAAAAAGAACTGTAGGGTGCGTTAACGATATAACGCACCACGTAGGAAGAACTCAATCAAAGAATTTTACCCAGAGAAACTCCCCCTTCAGAGCGACGAACACCTCTAACAAAATTCAAATACTGGATACATAAGCAATAGAAAAATTGTGCCGTTATCTATTTGAGAGGATTAAATTAATGACTTCAGAGCGTAGGCGTGCTGATATTCCAGGGATAGAAACTCCCGATACTGGTTATACCAATCCTGATATTGAATGGGATAACCCAAACGCGGAAGCTTCCGTTGCTTCCCAACCCGATGCTGAGGCTATGGATAAGGCTTTTCAGGAAGAAGAAAATCCCAATTTAGAGGGAATTGACCCAACTCAGAGCGTTACTAGAGAAAATCCGGTTGACCGCCAATTAGGTATCATCAGCCGTATGTCGGGTTAACATTGCTGCTTGAAAGTTTATACATAAATTCTCTGGATAGGGTGGGCATTGCCCACTCTACACTCACCCAAAATTGTTGGGGGAGCATCCTGTTGAGCTAGATTTTGCTGGAGTGGATATTCATTCGTTTAATTTGGGTTCTCACTATATAGATAATGGGTTCGTGTTTTCAAGGAAAGAGAACTCGATCATGACGAATGGGTACCCATTTGTTTGATTTGGGTTCCCATTTATAAGAAACGCTTTCTCATTACAAAGAAAACTTAAAGCATTTATTATGAA
>CBKWLJ010000301.1:0-11230 GCA_966675205.1 uncultured bacterium | reverse complement strand
CTTGAAAATAGGAGTCTGGAGAGTCAGAATTCTCCGAGTCAGAATTCAGGAGAGGAAATTTTTCATTTTTTCGTTGTGAGCTTTAGCACATGGGTGCCTGTCTTGAAAGTCTACTTTTATCACAAGGCTGGAAAGCCTTGCTGACATCAGAAAAGAGGGCACGACCTATCGTACCCCTACAAAGTTCTGGTATTTAATTCAAAATCGCTCTAAACGCCATCGCAAATTAGCTGCTGCTTTTCTGGCTAACTGGATGTCAAAATTTCTGATAAGGCTGATTTCACAGTCGGGTATTGATAGTCAAATCCGTAGCTCGTCGTTCTTTTGGGGAGAACCTGTTGGCCTTCCAAGACAACCATTGCTCCTTCTCCTAGAAGAGCTTCCAAAGCAAAGCTAGGAACTGGCAACCAGGAGGGACGATTGAGAACGTCCCCCAGAGTCTGGCAAAATTCGGACATCCGGACGGGATTGGGTGCAGTTGCATTGAGAACACCCTCAACATCAGTTCGGGTCAATGCTTCTAGGATTAAATTCACCAGGTCATCTCGGTGAATCCATGAAAACCACTGTTGACCATTACCTAGAGGGCCACCAGCAAACATTTTGAATGGAGGTATCATTTTTGCTAATGCACCGCCATTACCCAAGACAATTCCAAACCGCAGGATGACGAGACGTACTCCATAATCTTTGACTTTCTCGGCTTGTGATTCCCAGGCTTGACAAACTTCAGCCAGAAAATCGTTACCAGGGGAACTGGTTTCATCAAAGCTAGCCGTTTCGCTGGTGCCGTAGTAACCAATTGCCGAAGCATTAACCAATACGTTTGGCTTAGGGTTCGCTTGCGCGATTGCCTCCACAATTTTCTGGGTACCCAACTGACGGCTGTTGAGAATCTCCTGCTTGTGCTGGGGAGTCCATCGGTTTTCAGCAATAGGTTCTCCTGCTAAATGCACCACAGCATCACAACCTGCGATCGCTTTTTGCCAGGAACCTGATTCAGTAGGGGTATAATCAACAATTTCTAACTTGGGAAACCTGCGTAATGCAGCAGACCGATTGCGAGTCAAAATCAGAGGTTGATGTCCCTCTGCCTGAAGTCTCTCTACCAGGCGGCTGCCAACAAATCCCGTTGCTCCCGTAATTGCTACTTTCATCCGTCAGTTATTATCACTCCTTAGTAGATTTCCCTGTTTCGCTGTAAGCCATATCATTCACTTGTGCGTAGCGCTCCATAAAGCGCATAAAGCGTTCCCAGTGGTCTTCCCGTTCAATTTCAAACTTGCACTCCACCCGTTGCAGTTCATCTCCTTCTGCACCACCAAACACAAATTGTACAGAAGAAGGTTCGACGGTAATTACACCTTCTTCATCCGTTAAAAGCATGGAATTAGAAGAACGTTTTGTAAAGCTATTAAATCGTTCTAAGGCTTTTAATGTATTGAACGTCATCAATACTGAACGAACTCCAGTATTTCGATTCCGCCGTAAGCTAACGTTACTCAGTTCTTCGTAAATTCCTTCAAAAAATTGGATTGTGGGGGTTTGGGTGGTCATCTTAAAGCTCAATTTATATTCAAGTTCAGTATACAAAAGTGAAAGGTACTCTGGCTTTTGTTAAGCTATTCTTTCATTTGAACTCCCACTTTTTTCACAAAAATAGCTACCTTGTTTCAATGTCAACATTGATGCCTACATGGGTGACGATGAGTTTAACAACACTCTCGCTACTTGCCACCCCATTAACGTTACGCGCCAATTCACTCGATCGCGCTTTAGCTTCCCAATCTGCTAGTCTACCCGTTGCCCAGAAAGACCAAACTTCCGAGTCCCTCTGTCCTGCCCAATTAGAAACAGCTATTAATAGAATCATTGAACGTCCCCAGTTGAGCCGTGCCCGTTGGGGTATTCTTGTTGAACCCTTATCGCCCAGGGGCAGAAATCGCGCCCTTTACAACCGCGAGGCGGCACGCTTCTTCATCCCTGCCTCAAATGCCAAATTATTAACCACTGCTGCTGCCTTGCTAGCATTGGAACCCAACTTTCGGATTCGCACCTCTGTTTATGATGCGGGTGGAGGGGTGTTGCGGGTGGTAGGACG
Source organism: uncultured bacterium (assembly GCA_966675205.1). Classification (GTDB taxonomy): domain Bacteria; phylum Cyanobacteriota; class Cyanobacteriia; order Cyanobacteriales; family Coleofasciculaceae; genus JBFLZA01. The sequence goes on along the minus strand of CBKWLJ010000301.1, from coordinate 9,129 downwards.
GGGCGACCCCAGTTTGACAGAAATACAACTGAAAGACTTAGCCCAACAGCTCAAACGTCAGGGAATTCGTAACATCAAGCACCTTGTTGCCGAGGATAGTTACTTTCAAGGAGAAAACTTGAATCCTAACTGGGAGTGGGAAGATGTCCAAGCCGATTATGGAACCTCGGTGAGTAGCTTGATTTTGAATCAAAATGCGGTAAATTTGACCTTATCTCCCCAAAAAGTGGGTCAACCCTTACAAGTCACTTGGGCAGATGCGATCGCAGGAAGGCAGTGGCGAATTGAAAATCAGTCGGTAACGGCTGAGGCGGGAACACTGAATTCCATAAAAGTTAGTGCTGTTTTAGGACAACCTGTGTTGCGAATTCAAGGACAGCTTGCCGTTGATGCTAAACCAGAATCCTTTGGCATGGCGATTCTGAATCCTGCTGAATACTTTTTGCAGCATTTCCGGCAGGTACTGGCAACGGAAGGCATCAGGGTTGAAAGGGTGTCTGTTGAGTCTAAGGTGAATACAAGGAATGAACGCGAACTAGCAGCCGTCGAATCCCCGCCCCTCTCCGTTTTGTTAGCCGAGGTGAATCAGCAGAGTAACAATCTCTATGCTGAGGTATTGTTACGAACACTGCAAGCTTGGGCACCACCAGCGCTTGTCAGTGCTAACCGAGATTCTGCCGATATTGGGCTTCAAGTGTTGAAAACGACTTTAACCGCGCTGGGCGTTAATCCAGAAAGCTACGCTTTATCAGATGGTTCAGGGCTATCTCGCCATAATTTGGTGAGTCCAGAAGCGATCGCACAAACTTTGCAACTCATGGCCCAATCTCCCCAATCCTCTATTTACCGGGCTTCTCTGCCTGTTGCAGGTGTGAGTGGCTCACTCAAAAATCGCTTTCGCGATACCCTAGCTCAAGGCAATGTCCAAGCAAAAACTGGCACTGTAACGGGGGCTGTAACTTTATCTGGTTATCTCAATATTCCTAGTTACCAACCCTTAGTTTTCAGTATTATGGTCAATCAATCTGACCAATCGATCTCAACTTTACGGCAAGCGATCGATGAAATTGTTTTGGTGCTAACTCGCTTGCGTTCCTGTTGAGAGACGTTACCGGAAAGAATATAGAAGTCAGGAGTCAGGAGTCAGGAGGCTCTAACGATGAATTTAAAGGCAACAGGGAATGGGGCACAGGGAACAGTGCAGGTCTGGCGTTGAGGATTTAAACCCCTCCCCAGACAGACCACTCGCTTAGTGGGGGTTTGAGACCTTGTGCGAGGGGAATTTCGGCAAGAATAGGGAATAGCGAGGGAACGAGCAGTTTCCTATTCCCTGTTCCCTGTTCCCTTGTTGGTCATGTGGGTTATATCGTTTCTCCTTAAGTTTGCTACAGATGACTGACGCGGGGACGCGGGGATTGATTTGTAGCAAACATTTTAGATATTTGATATTAGAAACCTCTGCGTGTGAAACCGCTCACGGCAAGGACGGGTTTTGAATTCTTGTCTATATGTATTCTGACTCCTGACTTCTGACTCCTGACTTCTGACTCCTAAATTCTGACTCCTAAATTCTGACTCGGAGAATTCTCCTCAACGAGAAGCCTGAGAATTATCGGCGAGACAGTGATATAGCCGAGATGTATAGCCATTAACCGATGACTTATATTGAGAAATGTCCTCGGCAAAACAATTGGGCGGTTCTCCTCCTATCGGAGCTTTAAAATTCACCAGCCATACATCTAGAGGGCGCGGTAGTTGAGCGATCGCATTTTTTAAAGTGGTTGAGGCGCGGCAAGTTGTTCCTTCCGTGCTGATACACTCTGTTTGCGCTTGATGAGCCAGGATAAAGTAAGGAGTTTTGGGTGAGGTTTGAGCAGTAGCAGAACGATTAAATTCCCAAGCGAGTCCCATCATTTCGCCTGTCTGGACGAGAGTATTGTGGGTTGTGGCAATCAATACTGGTACCTTTGATGCTTGTTGAATCACGGGAACCAAAAGGTCAGGACGGTAATATTTTTGATAACCCAAGTTACTGACAACGGTAATACCACTCAACAAACCGATCAACCAAATGATGGCTACGGCTGGTTTACCACTGATTTTCAACGGTGGAGAGTCATGACGGTGGACTGAAGACTGGGGACTGGGAACGGAGGAAGACGTTACAGGAGCAATCCGAACAGGAGATGAGGGGTATTCTTGATGCTCTTTCTCACCCCGTTGTCCTTTCTGGATGTCTCCTGACCAAGTTTTAGCCCCCAATTGCCAATCTTCTACCTGGCTGTGGGCTTGAGGATTTGTTTGAGAGAGCAGTTCAGATGAACGAGTTTCAGAATTTTTCCACCTGCTGGCGAGTGCTGCGCCAAAAAGAACGATGACAGCAGGAAAGTAGACGAAGTTGTACCTTGCTCCTCGTGTAAGGTCAATGCCAAGAAAGTAGGTAATGCCAAAAAATATAGCGATCGCTCCTAGCACGAATCCCCCTAAAACGCCTGTTGCTATACCACTATCGGGCTGTCGCATTTGGGCTTGAATCCCACGATAGAGAATAGGTACAGCCCAGATGAAAAATATCAACATTACAGCCCCAGAGGCGATTACCACCAAAAGTGCAGACGACTCTACAGGAAGTAAAGCCAGCATCGTAATCCAACTTGCCAGTGCCTGAAAAATCGGGCTGATCAAACTTAAAAAAGTAAAATTGCTGTTCCTAATCCACTGAGTCATCTGAGAGTCGTGACTCATCTGCCATACCGGAACCCAAACCAAACAGCCTACTAAAGTCCCAGCTGCAACAGCATAAATCCGTAGCCACAAGGCATGAGGCGGGGGCAATGGGGTGGAAGCAGAAAATACTTTGCCCAATTTTGGAGCCAAGCGACTATTCAAAATCCATAATCCACCTAAAACTAACGCCTCAGCAGCGAGGGTGAGGCTGAAAAAGTAGTGGGTTGCCATTCCTAATGCATTAACCACTACCCAACATAGGGCAACCCCAATCGGTAAAAGCTTTCGGCGTTGGAAATGCTGCACCGCAACCACCAAGCACCCCAATGAGGCAATCACCCAAAGCATTCCTAATGCGTAATGACGTGCTTCCTGCGTCAGGAAAATACCATAGGGAGAAACCGCCATCATGGCTGCTGCCAGTTGAGCGACTAACCGCGAACGAAATGCTACCCAGCCGAGTCCATATACAGCCGGAATCGATGCTACCCCAAAAAGAGCAGGAAGCGATCGCGCTGCCCATAATGAGATGTATTCGCCTGAGTTGGGAAACAGTTGCATCCACCCGTGAACCAACACAAAATAAAGGGGAGGATGGTGATCTTCTCTAATCAGGCGATGGATAACCTCCGACGCGCCCATAGCGGGATTGGGTTTTAGGGGTTGTAAAAGAGTATCTAGAGAAATCGCTTGGTCTAGGGGTACAGCTTGAAAACTATTGCCCAGGCTAAAAACCAAGGTCGCGAACTCATCTGTCCAAGGTGGCTTTCCCGTCAGTTGAGTGAATCGTAGCATTGCGCCAATGGCAATCCATACGAGAAGTAGGAGGGGGTGAAACCAGCGACTGGAAAAGAACGTTTTCAACAAGAGCCACCTGTTTTGAAAATAGGTTGAAGGTTGGAAGGTTGAAGGTTAGAAGGTTGAAGGTTGGAAGGTTGAATGTTAGAAGGTTGAAGGTTAGAAGGTTGAAGGTTGAAGGTTAGAAGGTTGTTAGCGCAGCGGGGCGTAGCCCAGGTTAAAGGTTGGAGGTTAGAAGGTTAGGGATTTTTATGACGCGAGTGGTGAACGCCGTTTATGGTGCCTACCATAAAAATAGACACCAAGATGTGAGCATACTCCGGACAGAGGATGCATAGAAGATTGTTCATCCTTTTGTTGGGCGAAATTAGACATGGCATCTCAACTAACATCTGTGACACGCCAACTGAGCTTGAGATTAAGCCAAAAGTTCCAGAGTGTGACAGCAGCGATCGCAATCAGATTGGCTAAGTATCGATTTATCCCAAAGACATTAAACAGGAAATTTAACAACAAGACATTCAAAATTAACCCGGCAAGGCAAATAATATTGAACTTCAACAACCGTTCTAAGCGCTTGCGTAGTCCTGGCTGATGGCTGGAAATATCACCAAATGTCCAAAAATCGTTCCATAGGAAATTATTGATGATGGCTAGCTCGGAAGCAATAATTTTACTGCGGGTCAGTGGCAATCCTAAAGTGGAAGGGTCGCTCAGTAGGTAAAGGAAAGCCATATCGACAAATACCCCACTCAATCCTACGATACCGAAGCGGAACAATCGTGCGATCGTTCCCAGGGAAAGACGTAAGCGGATCAGATGGCGCAGATAATCCCAATATTGCTTGGCTGTGACTTTGCTTTGGCCCTCTTGACGTTCCTGAAATACATAACCCACTTCGCCAATCCAGGGAACTTTACCTCTAGCGATTACCTCAATGAGAATTTTGTAACCTAGTGGGCTCATTGTGCGTCCAGCGATGCAACTGCGGCGTACCATAAAGTAGCCACTCATCGGATCGGATACGCGACCGATGACTTCGGGTAGAATAATTAACCCCAGCGTTTGAGCACCACGGGACAAAAATCGCCTGATTGGACTCCAGTCACTAACGCCTCCTCCTTCCACATGGCGACTGGCAACTGCTAAATCGCCGCCACGCACAATTTCTCCCCATAATTGCAATAACAACTCGGGAGGGTGTTGTAAATCAGCATCAATCACTCCCAAAACCTCTCCTCGTGCCACCTGCCAACCGCGAATGACGGCAGTAGAGAGTCCTCGTTCCTCAATCCGCCGCATAACTCGGAGTTGAGGATATTCTGACATCAGTTCTGCGGCAATTTCCCAAGTGCGATCGGGACTATTATCATCCACGACAATCAGTTCATAAGCACCCGGAATCGCTTGATCTAATTGCTGCGTCAGCAGGTCAATGAGTTTCGGAACATTTTGACTTTCATTGTAAGTCGGAATCACTATTGACAAAAGTACTGGGCTATCTTCTAGCCCTAGTGGAATCCTAGTCCTCAGGTTAAGGGGATAACTTTGCTTTACACTTACAGGAGGTTCTAAAGAACCATCAGCTTCCTCAGGCGCAAAGGTAGAAGCGGGAATCTGTAACAGCCCTGATGGAGCTTCAATCAGGCAGTAAGGTTGATTCGTAGTCATTCAGCAAATTTCAAGAATTACAGAGTGAAAAATTAAAGATATTTTGGCAACAATTTTATCTTCTCCAATGAAAATTACTCATACCACGACTGAAGTATGTAGAATTACACCCAAAAGTATTATGGGTTACTTCTGATTGAGAGAACCTCTACAAAACATGGGAATCAATAGATTTGATTCATGCTAAATCAGGAAGTTTCCCCAACTTCCCAATTTCAGCCTGAACCTTCAGTTTTAATTAGCGATATAACTCAAGCAGTTTATATGAAAAAATCATTCAGTTTAAACAGAAAAACCAAAACTCGTAATTCCTAAACTTTGAATCGGTGATGTGAGCATGAGGCGTTTGATTATATATTATGCTGGAGGCAGCCGATACGGGTGTGGCACTTCAGGAAGCTCCTTTTGCTCTTCCTTAAATCCAGCAATTTTTTGCTACTGCCGAAAAGGCTTAACTTTAACGCTAAAGGAGGAAAAATTATTGAAGCAAGACCACCTTTTTGAACACTATAAGGGTGCAGGAGTATTGCTTTGAAATTTAAAAGCGGCATTTTTTTGATCACCGTATTCTGTATTGTAGTAACAGGATTAGCGGTGTATCTGTTGGGGGGAATTGACCCCAAACAACTTCAGGGATGGCTGGATCAAGCTGGAATTTGGGCTCCACTGATCTACATTGCTCTTTACACTGTAGCAACGATTTTGGTGTTGCCCTCAACAGCCCTTAATCTTACTGGTGGTGCAATTTTTGGTCTCTGGCTGGGTACAGTCTGGACGAGTGTTGCTGCAATCATTGCGGCGGTAGTAGCGTTTGCCTTTACTCGCACGGTTGGGCGAGACTTGATTGCCCAGAGACTGGCAGGGCGATGGCAAGCGATGGATGCAGAAATCCGTCAGGGTGGATTGTTTTATATGTTTGCCATCCGATTACTGCCGATTATTCCTTATGGCTTAGTAAATTTCGCCGCAGGTTTGACTTCTATTCACTTTCGAGACTACCTACTAGGCACAGTTCTCGGCACGGTACCAGGTATATTGCCTTTTGTCATGCTGGGCAGTTCAGGCTTGCAGGCTATGAAAACGGGTAATATTGTGCCATTGATGGGATCGCTGGGTTTAATTGGACTGCTAGTAGGTGGGGCTACCTGGTATCGACGCCGCCGTCAATCGCCTCAACAGGCACTCGCAGAAAAAGAGCGGCAAATTGAACGTGAGGAAAATTAGGATTTTTGTTGTTTGCGATCGAGCAAATATCACTGCTTGCAGCAGAAAATTTAGCTATTACCATTAAAAATTAAAAGCTTCTAGCAGATTAAAATTTTGAGCTACTAGAGGCTGTTGAGAAATAGAATTTCAAGTGAATGCTGCTACCTATTTCTTGGGGGATGGGCTGGAGAGCCAGTCCAAACTCTACAAAGTTTTATGCCAATTAGTTGACAAACCTATCAAGAAACTCAGCCAGCCCTAAATGGTTGAGCAATTCACGGCATTCGCGATTGCTGAGCTGTTCGAGATGGTTGCGAGTCAACGTATAAGTAGTACCGCGAATTTGACATTGAAGAACTATATTCGTATCTTCAGCACCTTGGCGTAAAACAGACCCGTAGCTGGCTTCATTCACTTTAAAAGTTAGAAATTTATCAGCTTGGTACTGAAGAGAAATGATCGTATTAGGAATACTATTTAATTGCTGGTAAAAATCTGCTAATCCTTCCGCGTTAGATTGTTGCTCATTAAATCTTTCAATCATTGAATACATGAAGTTTCCTGTAATCTATCCGTAACCCACGTCTCTATTGTGTCTTGCAATACATTGAAGTTGCCTACGCTGAACTGCGTAAGTTTTATCAGTAAATATACGTAAATTTTTATGACTCGGCTTGAGCTTTTCTAGGATTCTACTGATCTACGTAAGTTGTCCCAAGTAAAATTACGTAAATCTTTTATTGAAGAATAAAAAGTAGAGCTTCATTACACTAAGCGTTTGAACCTTCTTGAATGGGTCACTGATTTGAGCCAGCTTGGTTTAGTACCTTTAACCCTTTACCAATTGAGCCTTTGAGGCGTTCCCCAACTTCTGATGAAAAGCGTAGGGGATGCGATCGCATTTTCACCCAAACGACATCAAACTTTCCCTATCTGTAACTTACCGTCAGGTTCGTTCAGAGAATTCAGTCCTATGCTTGCTCTCAGCAGAGAAATTTTTGTCAAAATTTGGATGGAGTGACCTAATTTTTCCTGAATTCCCGTGATTAACAAAACTGTTGATACCATTCTTAACCGTGCCTTGGCGGGTGAAGACCTTTCTATTGAGGAAGGGACGATTCTTTTACAGCAGACTGAGGAGGCAGTGAGGGTGGCAATTCAGGAAACAGCGAACCAACTGCGTCACCACCAAGCTGGTGATGTCGTCACCTATGTGATTAATCGCAACATCAACTTTACCAATATCTGTGAACAGCACTGTAGTTTCTGTGCCTTTCGTCGTGATGCGGGACAAGAGGGGGCTTATTGGTTGGACTGGGAGCAAGTCCAGGAAAAGGTAAGGGACGCCGTGCGGCGGGAGGCTACAGAGATTTGTATGCAGGGTGGCCTCAACCCAGAGGCAAAAATCAATGGGGCGGCGTTGCCTTATTACCTACGCTTAGTGAAGACGATTAAGGAAGAATATCCTCAACTGCACCTGCACGCTTTCTCTCCTCAAGAAGTGCAGTTTATTGCTGATAGTGACGAATTAAACTACGCTCAAGTGATTGCGGCACTGCAAGAAGCAGGTGTGGGCTCGATGCCAGGAACGGCAGCAGAGATTTTAGATGATGATGTCCGGCGGATTTTATGTCCTGAAAAAACGGACACAGCCACTTGGTTAGAAATTGTAGAAACAGCACATCGATTGGGAATGCCGACAACGAGTACGATGCTTTCAGGGCATATTGAAACGCCCGAACAGCAGATGAGGCATTTGGAAAAATTGCGATCGCTCCAACAAACCGCTCGCGATCGCGGCTACTCTGGCTACATCAGTGAATTTATCCTACTGCCCTTTGTGGGTCAAGAAGCGCCCAAACCATTGCGTCGCCGTGTAGGACGCAATCAACCTGTTTTAGAAGATTCCCTATTGCTGACAGCAGTTGCTCGAATTTTTCTGGGCAATTGGATTCCCAACCATCAACCCAGTTGGGTGAAACTGGGACTCGATGGGGCTAAAGAAGCACTGAGATGGGGGTGTAATGATATTGGCGGCACCTTGATGGAAGAGCATATCACGACAATGGCAGGGGCTATGGGCGGTACTTGTATGGAAGTGGAAACGTTACAGGAGGCGATTAGTTCTCTGGGGCGTCCTTACCAGCAACGAGATACGCTATACCGCCATCTTCATGTGTCTGTTTCTTCCAACTGCTCTAATAGCTGACGAACTGATAACACAGGTATGATTGAACTTGCAAAACCTTGCCTGTCGCGTGTCCAAATCGCTTCTAACCCTTGAGTGATTGCACAAGCAATTTGGACTGCATCTTCAAAAAGTTGGGTCAATGCCTGCCGCACTTGCTGTTGTCGCTCATCGGCAACAGCCTGCTCAACTGGAGCGAGAGCAGGAATTTCCGCCATGACACTCTGCCCCCAACATTGAATCAAATTCAGGTTACGGCTACGCGCTCACATATCCTAGCTACCACTTTTCTGCAAATGGACAAATGATATGATCAAACGGCCAGGTTGAAGGGTGCTGATGAGCAATATGAAATACTTCTACTGCGATCGCGTACCGAAATTGTCAAGGCAGACTTTGAACCGATCATCACCAAATCTTTGCCATCTTCAGCGCGAACATTGGCATCTCAGGTTCGCAACTAACAGATTCAGGATTGTCCAAAATCTCTGGTTCTCGATTAGGTCGATAAACATAAACTTGACGATTCTTGCGATCAA
>CBKWLJ010000300.1:0-11257 GCA_966675205.1 uncultured bacterium | reverse complement strand
TATTAAGGAGAGGGTTATTGCATATCTAGAATCGGATGCGATCGCGCACAGTCTAGATATGTATACAGTGGCGAAAAAAGAGTTTATTGAGAAGTTTTCAGAATCTGTTTTAATTCCCAAAAATTTGGATTATCAAATTCAGTTTTGTGGCCCAACGGGAACCAATGCTGTTGAAGCTGCGTTGAAGTTAGCGAAGAAGATTAAAAAAAGAGCTGGAATCTTCTCTTTCATGGGTGCCTATCATGGCATGACGTTAGGAAGTTTAGCGGTTAGCGGTAATCTTGGGATGCGATTGGGTGGGATGGTTACAACTAATGATGTAACCTTTATGCCTTATCCCTATGGATTCATGGAAACGTTTGATACCATCACGTTTATTGAATCTGTCCTCAATGATGTCAATTCTGGGATTGAAAAACCAGCGGCAATTATCTTTGAAACCGTGCAAGCGGAGGGAGGGATTATTGTTGCGCCGATTGAGTGGATGCAACGACTCAGAAAGTTATGTGACGAACACGACATTTTACTAATTTGTGATGATATTCAAGTAGGTTGTGGGCGGACGGGGCCATTCTTTTCGTTTGAAAGAGCGAATATCGTTCATGATATGGTAGTCCTCTCCAAATCTATCAGCGGTTACGGGTTTCCTATGTCGCTATTGTTAATTAAGCCGGAGTTCGATACCTGGGAACCGGGCGAGCATACGGGAACGTTTAGGGGAAACCAATTGGCATTTGTTGCTGGAACAGCCGCGTTAGAGTATCGAGAAATAATTAATCTGGAACATGAAGTAAAAGTTAAGGAGTTTTTCTTGAAAAACTTTTTAACAGAGGAAATCGCTACCATCAATGACAATATAAAAATACGTGGACTTGGCATGATTTGGGGAATTGATTTAATCAATTTCGGAGGTGCTACTTTTGCCAAAGAAATAGCCTCACGTTGTTTTGAGATGGGATTGATTGTTGAACGAGTAGGTAGAAACGATACAGTCATTAAACTCTTGCCTCCTTTAACCATTGAAATGTCTACCTTGCAAAAGGGATGTTCAATTATCAAACAAGCTTTTTACGATTGCATGAATAAATAGCTGTATATCAATTTAATATCAATTAGGAGATTTACAATGATACTGGCAACTAAAAGTACAGAGACTGTTACCTCTGACGAGTTATTTTCTCAAAAAATTTATTGGGTTAACCAACTATCTGGAGAACTGCCGGAAACAAACTTTATTACGGATTATGTAAGACCTGTTCGCTATAGTGGAAAAAATCAATCTATAACCTTTAATTTACCCGATGATGTATCAGATGCAATTATTCACCTTACTAAAAACTCTGATTTTTCCATCTACCTATTCCTTTTATCGGCCTTGGCAGTATTGTTGCAAAAACATACTGGAAATAATGATGTTATTTTCGGTTCCCCTGTCTATCATGCAGGAGCTTTTGAAGGCATAGTTAATAACGTTGTACCCCTAAGATTTAATGTAACGAGCCAACTAACCTTCAAGGACTTGCTTCTTCAAGTCAAAGACACGACAATCGATGCCTACAGCCATTGTCATTACCCTTTTGATGAATTAGTTCGTTCGTTGAAGATTCCCCAAAGTCAGAATCGTTGTCCGATTTTTGACCTGGTAGTTTTATTGGAAAATATTCACAATCTCAAGGATATTGAATCTCTTAACAATGATGTAACAGTCTCTTTTCAAGCAGATGGCAACAAAATTAGGGGAGAAATCTGCTATAATGAGCGACTCTTTGAATATGAAGCAATTAGGCAAGTAGCTAGGCAATATATCACTGTTCTTCAAAGAATTATTGAAAACCCTTATATTAAACTATCAGATATTGATTTTTTAAAAGAATCAGAGAAGCAACAAATTCTAGACAATTTTAACGATAACGCTAAAATTTATCCAATTCATCAGACAATTCATCAATTATTCGAGCAACAGGTAGAGCAGACACCTACTAGCGTTTCAACAGTCTTTGGGCAGACTCAAGTAACCTATCGTGAACTCAATGAACAAGCGAATCAGTTGGCTCGATTCCTAATTGAGTCAGGACTCAAGAAAGGGGAGTTTGTCGCTATTCTCAAAGAGCGGGACACAAATTTCTTGCTCGCGATTCTCGCGATATTGAAAGCTGGCGGAGTTTATGTGCCGATTGATAGTACTTATCCCCCAGAACGAATCAGATATATGCTATCTGATAGTGAAGTAAAGTTTCTCTTAACAGATTCTTCGTTCTTTAATTCCTTAACCGACCTAATAGAACAGAATTCTCTGTTAAGCTGCCTTATCTGCTTGGATGGCAAACCTCATCAGGTAGAAATTGCTAAATCGACAGGCTTCAATCTATACGATAAACAGGACTTCGGCACGTTACCCAAAGAAAATCTAGAGGGTAGCTACGAGGTTACTGCTCCGGCTTATATGATGTACACGTCCGGTTCAACCGGATTGCCAAAGGGAGCAATGATTCGACATGGCGGGGCGATTAACCATATCTATGCTGAATTTGATGCTCTGGGGTTCACTGAAGCCTTTAATTTCCTTCAAACTGCTCCGGCTTCTTCGGATATTTCAGTCTGGCAATTTTTAGCACCTTTGTTAATCGGTGGTAAGACAGTTATTGTCGATACGGAAACGGTTTGTAATCCGGAACAATTGTTTAAGGTTATTCGAGACGAAAAGATTACTATCGTTGAACTGGTTCCTGTCGTACTTCGAGGACTACTAGACTATATTTCCCGCATATCGGCTCAGGAAAGAGTGTTACCTGACTTGAAGTGGATGATGGTAACGGGAGAATCTACATCCGTAGAATTGGTCAATCACTGGCTGGGATTGTATCCGTCAATTCCTGTTGTGAATGCTTACGGCCCCACTGAGGCGGCTGATGATATCACTCAATATATTGTTGAAAAGCCTTTAGCGGAAAATCAACGTACAGTTCCTATTGGTAAACCCTTAGCCAACTTAAATCTCTATATTCTTGACTCCCAGATGCAGTTAGTCCCGATAGGAGTGCCGGGAGAAATTTGTGTATCGGGATATGGAGTTGGCATAGGGTATTGGAAGAATGAAGAGAAAACTAAATTAAGCTTTGTTCCGAACCCGTTTCCAGCTACCGCAAAACCTTTACCAGGGACTCACCAAGATTTAATCTACAAAACTGGAGATTTGGGGAGGTGGTTGCCTGATGGAACGATTGAGTTTTTAGGCCGCATTGACAACCAAGTCAAGATTCGCGGCTTCCGTATTGAACTTGGAGAAATTGAAGCGCTACTGAGTCAGTATCCAGGTGTGCGGGAAACTGTGGTTGTGGTTCAGGAGGATAGTCTGGGTGAGAAGCGTTTAGTTGCTTATGTCGTTCCCAGTACTGCGGAGTTAGTACTCAGTAATGAACTGGTGTCACAGTTACGAAACAATTTGAAAGAACGACTGCCGGAGTACATGGTGCCATCGGCTTTCGTTCTACTGGAGGCGCTGCCGTTAACGCCTAGTGGTAAGGTAGATAGGCGATCGCTTCCAGCACCCGATTGGTTACAACGAAACCAAGAACACAGCTATGTTGCACCTCGCACACCCGTCGAGGAGGTTGTTTCAGGCATCTGGGCGCAAGTGCTGGGTGTCGCGCAAGTGGGAGTTGATGACAACTTCTTCGAGGTTGGGGGACATTCCTTGTCGGCAACTCAGCTCATTTCCAGGTTGCGGAATGTTTTCCAAATCGAACTGCCTTTACGCCATATCTTTGAGTATCCTACAGTGGCTAGCTTAGGGAAAGCGATCGCAAAATTGCAGCAGTCACGGGATAATTTACAAGCTCCCCCCATACTACCCGTCTCACGAGATACAAGTCTTCCCCTCTCCTTCGCTCAAGAACGGTTGTGGTTCCTCGACCAGTTGCAGCCAAACAACCCCGATTACAATATGCTTGCAGCCGTGCGCTTGGTGGGTTCGCTCAACATCGCGGCACTGGAGCAAAGTTTCAACGAAATTGTGCGGCGTCACGAAGTCTTGCGTACCAACTTTACTCTCGTCGATGGGCAACCCGTCCAAATTATCGCCCCAAGCTTAACCCTCAAAATCCCTGTAGTGGACTTGCAAACATTACCGGAAACAAAGCGGGAAGCTGAAGTTGTACGACTGGCACAGCAAGAAGCTCAGTTACCGTTCAACCTCGCACAAGAACCATTACTCCGAGTCACGCTACTGAAATTAGGCGAATCAGAACACGTCGTTCTATTTGCGATACACCACATTATCTGCGATGGTTGGTCTACCGGAATATTCACCCAAGAACTCTCCACACTTTACGACGCCTTTGCCACTGGAAAAGCTTCTCCCTTGCCAGAACTCTCCCTTCAGTACGCTGACTTTGCTTACTGGCAGCGTCAGTGGTTGCAAGGGGATGTATTAGAAACCCAGCTTTCTTACTGGAAACAGCAGCTAGCAGGTGCTCCGACTACATTGGAACTCAAAAAGATAGTCGGTAACTCTACCCCATCCACGCAACAAGAGGAAAAGACAGAAGCATCCTTCGCCCTGTCTACAAACCTATCCGAACAGCTCAAAACTCTAAGCCGCCAAGAGGGAACTACTCTATTTATGACCCTACTGGCCGCATTTCAGACATTGCTGTACCGCTACACCAATCAAGATGACATCGTAGTGGGTACAGATGTCGCCAATCGCAATCGAGCCGAAACTGAACCATTAATTGGTTTCTTTGTTAACCTCCTAGTCTTGCGGACTAAATTATCTGGCAACCCCAGCTTCCGGGAGTTGCTGGGACAGGTGCGCGAAGTAACTTTAGGAGCGTATGCTCACCAAGACTTGCCTTTTGCCAAGTTAGTAGAGGTTGTACGGCCCGATCGCAAGTCCAGTCATACACCGCTGTTTCAGGTGTTGGTTGTCCTCCAAAATGCCCCAATTCCGGCGTTAGAACTGTCAAACCTAACCCTAACTCCCCTAGAGGTGAATACTGGAAAGGCAAAGTTTGATTTGGTTCTGTTTGTGGAAGAAACAGAGCAAGGAATTGTGGGGCATTGGAAGTACAACACCGAGCTATTGAATCATCATGCGCTCGCTCGCTTTTCCCATCACTTTGAAATCCTCTTGAGCAGCATTATCAAGAATCCCGATACCAGAATAGATGCGTTAGAAATGCAAAGTGAAGCTGAAAAACAAAAACAACTTGCCGAACAAACCCAGCGCCAAAAAGTAAACTTCAAGAAATTTAAATCCATCAAACCTAAGGCGGTTACTTTACCCCAAAAGCAATTAATCAAGACCAGTTTTCTTCAACCTGAACAATCTCTCCCCTTAGTCATCGAACCGGATAGCGATGAAATCGACCTAGCCGACTGGGCAAGTAGCCACCGAGAATTGATTGAAACCCACTTACTCAAACACGGAGCCATCCTATTCCGGGGATTTAATCTCAATTCTGCTTCAGAATTTGAAACTGTAGCTAATGCCATTCACCCAAATTTGTTCGGAGAATATGGCGACTTACCCCGCGAAGGAGTCAGCGGCAAAGTCTACGGTTCCACCCCTTACCCACCCGATAAAGCCATCCTCTTCCACAATGAAAGTTCTCACTTACACCGCTGGCCGCTAAAAATCTGGTTCTTCTGCGTCCAACCTGCCCAGCAAGGGGGAGAAACTCCAATTCTGGATTGTCGAAAAATCTATCAACTCCTCAATCCCAAGTTGCGAGAAAAATTCGAGGAAAAGCAATTAATGTACGTCCGCAACTACATTGACGGATTAGATGTCAGTTGGCAAGATTTCTTCCACACCACCGACAAAGCCGAAGTTGAAAACTACTGCCGTCAAGCAGGAATGGAATTTGAATGGCTAGAGAACAATGGGTTGAAAACTCGCAAAATTCGCCCCGCAGTAGCCAAGCATCCTAAAACTGGAGAGTTAGTATTTTTCAATCAACTTCAGTTACACCATGTATCCTGCTTAGACTCAGGCGTTCGTCAATCGTTGCTGTCTTTATTTGGGGAAGATAAGCTACCACGTAATGTTTACTACGGTGATGGAACTCCAATCGAAGATTCAGTCATGGAAGAAATTGGAGCAATCTATCAAGAAAATCAAATTAGTTTTCCTTGGCAGAAAGGAGACATATTAATGCTGGATAATATGCTCACTTCCCACGGCCGCAATACTTATGTCGGTTCCCGCAAAATTGTTGTTGCTATGGGGGAATTAATAACTAATACGAACGTTTAGCGTTGATGGATTTTTAGGCGTGTCTGCTCATACCTTGCATCATTTTCAGTAGATAGCCTAGCCCACCGTAGAATTAATTCCACGGCTCATAGCTAAAGCCCATTGACATGGAATGAATCTCTTATCTACTAAGCATTGAGTCCTCTTAAGAGCGTTTCACGAACGAAATCGCCCGTTATGGATAAAAGAAACACTTGCTCCCCAGCTCCCCCGCATGTTTCTTAGGAGGACTTGAGCTGTTAGCCAGGGATTTGAATCCCTGGCGGGTAATCGGAGTGGTGAAGATATTAAACATAGATAGGTTTATTTTTTCGCTTGCTCACTAATAAGAAAGAAAACTTTAAAAGATAAAACTAGTAGAATTCAGGATTAATCAATGCAAACTCTTCAAGGCTTTCGTTTATCACCTCAACAAAAACATCTTTGGTTACTACAACAAGATAGCGAAGCTTATCGCGCTTCCTGTGCCATCCAAATTGAAGGCAATCTTAACGTAGAAGCCTTAAAAACAGCCTTAAAGCAAATTGTCGATCGCCATGAAAGTCTCCGCACCACCTTTCACCGACAGCCCGGAATTAAAATTCCCATCCAAGTCATAGCGGAGAGTGGAACTCTATCTTGGAATCAAGTCAATCTAAAGGAATTAAATTTCCAAGAACAATCGGCATACATTGAGCAACTGTTTCAAGAAGCAGGAAGCTTTAATTTCAAATCTAAACCAGAATCTATCTTGTCTTCATCTCTGCTGACACTGTCAAATAATCAGCATATTTTGCTCGTAACGTTGCCAGCGTTGGGTGCGGATAGTTGGACGCTGAAAAACTTGGTTAAAGAAATTAGCCAAACCTATGAAGCTTACTTTAATGGCGAAAATTTATCCGATGAAGAACCTGTACAATACATTCAGTTTTCTGAATGGCAAAATGAACTTCTAGAAGACGAGGATGCCGAAACTGGAATAGCGTACTGGCGTAATCAAAGTTTTCCAAGTCTAGCGCTTCCCTTTGAGGCTCAAACTCGGAGTTCAGCGTCATTTAAATCGGATGTTTATGCTGTAAAAATTAATTCAGATGTTGCGGTTAAGCTCGATGCGATCGCTACTTTATATAATGCTAGCCTTTCTGAAATCTTATTCACCTGCTGGTATGCCTTACTTTGGCGACTAACAGGACAATCAGATATCGTCATCAGTACGGTTTACAGTGGCAGGAAATATGAAGAATTGCATGAAGTGTTGGGACTATTAGCAAGATGGTTGCCTGTTCGCTGTTCTTTACAGAACAACTTAAAATTTAGCGAAGTCTTGTCACAAGTTACTGAAAACTTGCGGGAAGTTGACCAGTGGCAGGAGTATTTCGTCGAGGAAGAAAGTATAGATTCTGATAACGATGCTGTAAACTTCCCAATTAGTTTTGAGTTCGATGAATGGTCTAAACAGTATCATGCTGGTGATGTTTCTTTTGCAATTTACCAGCAGTATGTCTGCTTTGATCGCCTCAAGTTAAAGCTTAGCTGTATTCGGAAAGAAGAGTCTCTTACGGCAGAATTTCACTATGATACTGAGCTATTTGACAAAGAAGCTATTCAATGCATAGCAGAGCAATTTCAGACGTTGGTTGAAAGTGCTGTCAACAATCCAGAGGCGGCAATCAGTGAGTTGAATATACTCGAGCGTAGCACTCGCCATCACCTACTCGTTGAACTCAACAACACCCAATCCAACTATCCTCAAACCCAGTGCATTCATCATCTATTTGAACAGCAGGCAGAACGTACACCGAATAACATTGCCGTTGTCTTTGAAAACCAGCAGTTAACCTATGCCAAACTCAATGCAAAAGCGAATCAACTCGCGCATTATTTAAAGCGGCAAGGAGTTGGTGCTGAAGTATTAGTGGGAATTTATGCAGAGCGATCGCTTGATAGTATCATTGCCCTATTAGGTATTCTCAAAGCTGGTGGAGCCTACCTACCCCTCGATTCAGCATTACCAGCAGAAAGTCTAACCTTTCGGTTACAGGATGCTAAAGTTCCTGTTCTGTTGACACAACAAGGACTCCTCAAACGAGAGGATGCTGCAACTCAGACTGTAGTTTATCTGGATATAGATTGGGAAATCATTGCCCAAGAATCTGATGCCAATCCTACCAGCGAACTAATACCGGAAAACTTAGCCTATGTACTCTACACTTCTGGTTCTACAGGCCAACCCAAAGGCGTTGCCATTGAACATCAGCAAATTCTGAATTACCTGCACGCCATCTTGGAGAAATTGAAACTGCCAACAGGTGCAAACTTCGCGATGGTTTCCACCTTCGCCGCAGATTTAGGCAACACGGTAATTTTTCCCGCTTTGTGTACGGGGGGATGTTTGCATATCGTATCCCAAGATCGAGCCTCTGACCCTGAAGCGTTAGCAGAGTACTTCCAGCGACATCCCATCGACTGCCTCAAAATCGTTCCCTCCCACCTCGCTACCCTCTTAACTTCTTCGGCGTCTGCATCCATCCTGCCGCGTCAATGTTTAGTTCTAGGGGGTGAAGCAGCTAACTGGGATTTAGTTGAAAAAGTCCAGCAGTCCGCACCAAACTGCCGAATTCTCAACCACTACGGGCCTACAGAAACTACCGTCGGTGTGCTCACCTATCCGGTTAAGAGCAAGCGTGATAGTTATAATGCCAAAACTGTTCCTATCGGTCGTGCGATCGCAAATACTCAAGTTTACGTACTCGACGAACAATTGCAACCCGTTCCCATCGGCGTACCAGGAGAACTCTACATCGGCGGTGCTGGATTAGCTAGGGAATACCTAAATCGACCCGAACTAACTGCTGAGAAGTTTATCACTGTCAAAAATTTGGGCGGGCAAGATGCCCACTCCACAAGAGTTTATAAAACTGGGGATAAGGCACGTTATTTACCCGATGGCAATATTGAGTTTCTCGGGCGGGTAGACTATCAAGTGAAAATCCGAGGTTTCCGCATTGAACTTGGAGAAATCGAAGCGGTACTGAGTCAGCACCCTGAGGTACTCCAGACCGTGGTCATTGATCGAGAAGACTACCCCGGCAATCAGTGCCTAGTAGCCTATTTTGTCCCTAAAGGGAAGCAAGCCTCCTCTACTCAGAAACTGCGCCGCTTTCTGAAGAAAAAACTGCCCGATTATATGATTCCCTCTGCCTTTGTGATGCTGAAAGCTCTCCCCATAACTCCTAACGGCAAGGTAGACCGTCGTGCCTTACCTGCACCAGATCAAGCACGTCCTGAACTGGAAAAGAGCTTTGTCGCCCCCCGTACCTCCACAGAAGAAGTTCTGGCGACGATTTGGGCCGAAGCCTTGGGACTCAAACAGGTCGGCATCCACGACAACTTTTTTGAATTGGGCGGACATTCCTTGCAGGCTATACAACTGGTATCAAAGATATCAGTGGCGATGAACCTCGATTGCTCTGTTAAGCTTCTCTTCTCGCACCCTACCATTGCTGAGCTAGCGCATGTACTTGGGAGTCTTCTCCAGAAGCAGGAATGTCCTAAGCAAGCGCCTTCAAAATCTATCAATGATTCAGTCCAGACTGCATCTTTTGAAAATCTCCCCCTACAAGAAGCTTCCCCATTCTTCCAAGTAGAACGCCGCTCTTTGCTGTCCTTGTTTGCTTCTGGGAAGATTGCCCCTGTCGATGCAGTTTCCCTAGGCTATTTAAACATCAACACCTCTTACTTTGAAGAAAAAGGTCTGAGTCATGACGATCTTATCTACAACTGTCTTGACAACCTTCCTGTCATAACTACTATCATTAAAACCCCTTGGGGACGCATCGCTGATTTAATGCTGCCTCGATTTAGCTTGGAACTATACAATGACCGCGAGGACATCGTCAATCTCATTGTTGAAGCATTGGAAATCGCTGGAAGAATTGGTGCTCGTACCGTTTCTCTAACTGGCCTTATTCCCTCAGCAACAGATTACGGTTGTGCAATCACCAAAGCAATTGCCGATCGCCAGAATTTACCTATGATTTCAACTGGACATGCTACGACCAGTGCTGCTGTTCTCCTAGCTGTCAAAAGAATTTGCGCTGAAAGTGGGCGTAACATTGCTCAAGAACGAGTTGGATTCATAGGTTTAGGTTCTGTTGGGATTAGCTCTCTTCGTCTCATGCTGAAATGTTTGCCACATCCGAAGGAAATAACGCTTTGTGATGTCTATACTAAGCTCGGCTTCCTCGAAAAAATTCGACAAGAAATAGTCAGCGATTTTGGTTTTAGAGGAGTTGTGCGTATAGTAGCCTCACAGGCACAAGTTCCAGATGAAATTTACGAGGCAACTTTAATAATTGGCGCAACGAACGTACCTGATGTGTTGGATATCACGCGGCTTCAACCTGGAACTCTGATTGTTGATGATTCAGCTCCCCACTGTTTCGTATTAAAACTTGCTATTGAGAGATTTCAGGCGCAGGAAGATATTCTCTTTACCGAAGGAGGCGTATTGCGATCGCCACATCCCATCACTCGTCTGAGATATTTACCACGATATCTGGAAAAAATTATGAGTGCAGCCGAAATGGAGGATTTTTTAAAAGGTAATCCCTTTAACATAACGGGCTGTGTTTTTTCCAGTTTACTTTCTTCTTGCTTCGAGAACCTTAAGCCAACTGTAGGAGTGTTGGATTGGAGAACATCTGTTGATCACTACGAATTTCTCAGTAGGTTAGGGTTTCAGGCTGCTGATTTGCATTGTGGGGACTATACGCTGCCAGAAGAATCAATTCGGAACTTTCGGCAACGTTTCGGCAATTCATAAAATTTTCCCGGTGATATGGAATAAATCTCTTTAATCACAATCCACCGTTCGCCCAACGAGCTATAGAAGAGCAAGTTGAAGAAGACATCCCCTAGCAATGGCGGCGGCACGAGCTGTACTCAAGCAATTAAAAATTCGTAATTCGTAGTTCGTAATTCGTAATTGACAGACGCTGCGGCTCGCTGCGCTCACAG
>CBKWLJ010000299.1:0-11261 GCA_966675205.1 uncultured bacterium | reverse complement strand
ATAACCCTGAACAACTGGTGCGAGTCAATGCCGCTATTGCCCTGGGCAAGCTGGGCGATCGCAGCGCCATTCCTGCCCTAACGACTGCCCTCAAAGATAATAATCCTTGGATGCAGCTTGCAACCGCGTGGGCATTACTCAGGTTGGGACAGACTCAAGGCTTACCTGTTGTCGGGCGACTGGTGCAGTATCCCGATTCATCCATTCAACAAGAGGCACTGTTTCAATTGCAAAGCTATGGTTCACAGTCCACGCCTTATATCTTGCCCTACTACACAGCGCGATTAGACTCTACGGATGATAACGAGCGCAATGGTGCAATTATTCAGATTGGGAAGTTTGGGCCAGCCGCATTGGATCTGGTGCCCAAACTCCGGGCTTTGCTTGTCAGCAACAAGAAACACTCGCCAGGGTATGCCGCCACAATTCTGGGGGAAATTGCGCGGGATACAGCGATCGCTTGGCAGAATGGCAGTCTTTCAGCGAACCAACGCCAACAAGCGATCGCGGAATTAACCAAAGTCCTGAATATCATGCAGGCTCCCAAGGCTCGGTTTAACCGTGAACCCATTGAGCGCGTCCGCAATGCCCTCACTACCCTCCGAGGTGTTACACCATAGAACGGGTAGGGGCAACTCCTCTGTGGTTGCCCCGCAACTCCCCTGTGTTTGCCCCGCCAGAGTTCGGGAACAGGTACGAGAACACTACCTCTACGCCAGCTCACTGTAGCGACGCTCTAGCCCATCAAGCCTCAGGGTAAATTAAGCCGGATGCCAGTTCGCGGGTGATCAAAATTTGAAATTTCCCCGCAGGGATGCTGCTGCTGAGCCTCCGGACAAACAAATGATAAGTCCCAGTGTCTGTACGAACATCCTGTTCAAGGGCTATTACAGGCGCGTCACTGGTGGAACTCTCTTCCAAAAGAGTACAAGCTTTCAGCAAGGCTTCAACCACAAGTGGTTCGCTAATTCCGCCCGTTGCCTTTTCAACCAAAGCTACGGCTTGAGGCAAGAGGCGGTTCTTGAGATCGTCTTCTTGGGTGGAGTTCACAGCCAATATCAGAACGAGATTAAGGAAAAGATTTCCGTTTACTGTTAGTCAGTCAAGATTGTACGGCTTCATTTGCGATCGCGAGTAGCACTTTGCGATCGCGGCAACGCTTCGACTAAGACACTCATAGAGAGAATTTTTTCTTCAGACTTCAGTTTAGCGATCGCATCACCTGTGCCATCCTTACCCCACAACTTCACTGATTTTACCGATAAACGCACCACTCGCTCAGCACTGGTGAGCAGTGCCACTTCAGTATCGGGTAACGCCGCTACCATTCCCACCAATTTATCTGTCGCCGTCTTGAACTGAAGTGCTGGAGTGCCAATTTCCCCTCGATTGACTCGCCGGATGGCACTCAAAGGCAAACGCTTCCCGTATCCCTGTTCGGAAACCAGGAATAAATCCTCATCTGCCGATAAGGCTACACATCCCACCAAATGTTCTCGACGCCCTAATCGCAACGCTTGATTGCCTTGAGCACTACGTCCCATCAGGGGTAACTGTTCATCATTAATCTCGAAGCGCAGAACTCGTCCATTGCTGGTTGCCAAAGCGAGTTGTGCACCTGCTTCCACAAAGCTTACGTCCTGCAAGCAATCGTCATCCTTGAGCTTCATCAGCGACACTCCCCGACTGGTGAGATTAGTCAACTCCGAAACCGATAAGCGTTTGATGCGCCCCTGCTGCGTCAGCAAAATCAGGGTAAGGTTCTCACTAACGTCTCGCAGCATAAAGTGGGCTACAACAGTTTCGGATTGCACAGCATCCGGCAGCAAGTTTACCAAGGGAGTTCCCTGCTTGAGCCCAGCAGCAGGTGGAATATCCCGTACCTTAATGGGATAAGCTTTGCCACTGCTAGTAATTGCCACGAGTTCCTGGTTGACAGTGACAAGATGGCTTTGAATCACAAAGTCATCCCCATTCTTGGGTGTAGCGCCTAATTTTTGCGCTTTTGCCGGATGCTGCCGCTGTACGCACCCTCGATGAGTAATTTCCACAACCGTTTCTTCTTCCTCAAGAGAGGGTTCAGAAATCAAGGGTAACGGTTCATCTACGTTTTTCTTTTTCCTCTTACCTCTTACCTTCTGACTCCTGCTTCCTGACTCCTGACTCCTGACTCCTGCCTCCTTCGCTCCCCCTTTATGAACAATAATCTTAGTACGGCGAGGATTAGCGTATTTACGCTTGAGCGATCGCAAATCTTTCTTCAAGGCTTTGAGTAATTCGCTCCGATTGCTGAGTAAGCGCCGCAACTGCTCAATTTGTGTGGTTAGCTCTTCAAACTCCGTTTTTAACTTTTGCTGTTCTAAACCCGTCAGACGTCGCAGAGGCATACTTAAAATCGCATCGGCCTGAATCTCGCTGATATTTAACTCGCTTTGCAGCGATATTTTCGCTGTTGTGCCATCTGGGGCATTTCTGAGAATGTCGATCGCAGTATCAAGATGCTTCAAGCACACCAGTAAGCCTTCCACAATGTGGAGGCGTTTTTCATTTTCTTCTAACTCGTAGGTATAGCGTCGAGTCAGCGTTTGTTCTCTAAAGCGTAAGAATTCCTCTAATAACTGCCGCAGGGACAGTTGGCGGGGCTGACCGTCTACCAGCGCTAGCATAATTGCGCCAAAATTGCAAGAGAGAGCGGTTTGCTTGTACAACTGTTCCAGAACATCGTGAGGTTGGGCGTCTCGTTTGAGTTCTACCACCACACGCATCCCTTCGCGATCGCTTTCGTCCCGCAAATCGGCAATTCCGTCAATCCGTCCCTGATTCACCAAGTCAGCGACTTTTTCAATCCAACCTGCCTTGTTAACTTGATACGGCAGTTCCGTTACTACAATGGCTGTACGTCGATGACGACCGCGTCCTCCTTGAATCTCCTCCATTGCAGCAACGCCCCGCACGGGGATACTACCACGACCAGTGCTGTAAGCATCGCGAATTCCCGATGTTTCGACGATTTCGCCCCCTGTGGGAAAATCTGGGCCTGGAATTAATTTCCACAATTTTTCGTCGGCTAAATCGGGATTGTCAATTAGAGCAATCAAACCCTCAACCACCTCTCCCAAGTTGTGGGGAGGAATGTTGGTTGCCATACCCACGGCAATGCCAGAGCAACCGTTGAGCAGTAACACTGGCAATTGAGCAGGTAGCACCACCGGCTCTTGCTGAGAGTTATCAAAGTTGTCGATAAAATCAACGGTTGCTTCCCCAATTTCCGAAAGCAGAGATTCATGGCTGATGGGAGCTAGTCGCGTTTCGGTGTAACGCATGGCGGCGGGGGGGTCATTGTCCACCGAACCAAAGTTGCCATGACCGTCGAGGAGAGGATACCGTGAGGAAAAGTCTTGAACGAGTCGTACCAGTGCATCGTAAACTGCTTGGTCGCCGTGGGGGTGATATTTTCCCAAAACATCCCCAACCACACGAGCACATTTGCGATATGGTCGATCCGGTGTTAAACCCAATTCGTGCATGGCATATAAAATACGCCTATGAACGGGTTTAAGACCATCCCGAACATCCGGTAGGGCCCGTCCAACAATCACACTCATGGCATATTCAAGATAAGACCGTTGCATCTCCGCGTGTAAAGCCGTGGGGATGACCTGACCGGTCGCTAGTAAGTTGAGCTGTTTTGCCATGAGTTGAAATTCCCTAATTTTTAACCAAAATGTGATTACGAAGCGTATGCCAGGATGGCATTATCGAACAGTCCCTGTCAGACTTATTATCAAATCGCATTTTTGATACACGACCACTTTTTTGATGCAACGCCCATGAAAACCGTTCTGATTGTAGAAGACGATCCCATTAATGCTCGCGTTTTTTCCAAGATTCTCAGTAAACGGGGCGGCTTGGATGTGAAGCATACCGAAGATGTGGAAGAGGTGATGCAAATCGCTCAGTCTGGAGCAGCTGACATTATCCTGATGGATGTTTCCCTATCTCACAGTGTTTACCGAGGCAAAGCCGTAGACGGTATTAAGATTACACAAATGTTAAAAGCTGATGCTCAAACATCCAATCTCCCAATTATTTTGGTAACAGCTCATGCGATGGAAGGCGATCGCGAAAACTTTCTCAAACAGAGTGGTGCTGATGGTTACATCTCCAAACCAGTTGTTGACCATCAACAGTTTGTTGATCAGATCATGGCACTGCTACCCAAAGATTAAGAGACTTAACATTGTTGTCTCACTACCCCTACTTTAATCCGATTAGAGGTGTGTTCCTCTTTCGCATTAAACTCCGGCTACCGACGAGCAGGACATCTACTTAAGTACATATGTACTACTTCAGGGGCATTTCGGCAAGATGCTACAGGACGAAGACAAAGTTATATTCTCTGTCCTTTGGAAATGCCCTCGCCATAACATTAGCAACCGACAAGAGTCGGACGCTCTTGTCGGATTAAACAGAGAACTGGATCTAGAGTCGGCCGAAGCTGACTTTACTGGGGAGCTTGTTCCCCTTGAGTCGGCGGCTCTTCAGTTTGGGCAAGACTAGCTTGAATCCTTGGGTTTTCCAGAAACTTTTTCGTTTCGGCGATCAACCGCTCACCCCAGAGGTTCTCTTTGAGAAATTCCAAGTCAGCATAGCGACTATCTAGACGGATTGCCGCTTCTCCCATCGCCAGTCCTTTCTCTTGTTCTCCTCTAGAATACAGGGCTACAGCAACAGCAAGCTGAGGCTCTGCTGCTTCGTTATCGATCGCGATCGCTGCTTGCCACTTGTCCAGCGCTCCCTTGACATCGCCCTGTTCGTACTTTACCAGACCGATGTTGTTAATGGCAGGCCAGAATTTTTTTTCTTGAGCGACGGCTTTTTCATACTGAGCGATCGCTTTTTCATATTGCTTGAGCATATAGTAAGCATTCCCCAAGTCAAACAAAGCTTCGGGAACATCGGATTTGATCTTCAACCCTCTTTCCAGCTCAGCAACTGCAGTCGTATAGTCGCCTTTTTGAAAACGTGCTGACCCCAAGGTAAAGTAAATGCCTGATTCTTTAGGAGCTAAAGCTTTTGCCTGTTGTAACGCTTGAATTCCCTTATCCAGCTCTTTGTTCTGTACGTACAGACTTCCCAAAATAAACCAAGTTTGATAGCTCTTGGGAGCCAGTTGAGTTGCCAATTCTGCTCTCGGTAGCGCTAAATCGTATTGCTGGAAACGCACCAACTGAACCGCATCCTGAGCCAGATTCAAGCCCTGCTGCTCTAATTGCTTTGAATCCAGTTGGAGGGTATAAGGTACGAGTGCCTGTCCAGCGACTGGTGCTTGTACACTCAGTAAACCTAGGAGAACAAAAATAGAAAATAAATGGATAGATTTAAGCACGGCAGGGTCTCTAAAGACAACAAGGATAGAATCTTCAGCTAAGTTAGCGCATAATCCATTTGATTGTTGCAGAAATTATGGTGAAAAATTCCCTGAATTGGGAAAGGAACTCCACAACTGAATTTTTGGATCTCTGTCTCTAGGCTAAAACAAGCCAACCCAGGCGCATGAAACTTTTTCACCCAATTGGATGAACCTGTTGGAGGAAGGGGCAAACCGCTTCCAATAGCTAGTGTCGTAGTATAGCCAAAGGTAGAGGGCAGGGAGCTCCAAGGCAGAAAGTTGATTACTGGTATGTGGTCGTTTCATTCCTTAAATCTGTCCTAACCTTGAGGGCGACAGCGATAAAAGAGCGAATACCTCGGATTTCAACAAGCTTGTTGGACTCCTGAAAGGGAAAAAGAAATCAGATTTCTTAGTATCGGAATTCCCTACAGCTAGCGATCGGTAAGCTCAGCCCAGTGAGTTCAATCCGACCGATACTATAAAGAAAGGTAACGTTAAAAGTTAAAGAAGGATAAAGTTGAGTGGCAAGTCGGACTGGGTAAACGTCTAGCTCTATGTAGGAGTACTGTCTGGGGGGCGGGAGGGAAAGAGAGTGGGCTCCAGGCAAGCCGATTCGATCCCCAACGGTGAAACTATTGTTTCTCAGTTCAAATTTTATGGAACTTCCACTAATCGGTAAAGTTAAACGACCTCTCCCTTGGGTGATGGGATTGATGGCAGCAACTCTTTTAGGAGTGGGGAGTACAGCGTACTTTGCTCTTGAGGCAAAGAAGCCGAAACTTGACCTCGCTAACCTCACTGTACCTGTACAAGCCCAAAATCTGACAGTACGTATCACTGCCAATGGCACTGTAGTTCCGATTCAAAGTGTCAATCTCAGTCCTAAAACATCAGGACGTTTGGCGAAGTTGTTTGTGGAACAAGGCGATCGCGTTTCAGCAGGGCAACAGATCGCCTTGATGGAAAACTCAGACTTAGAAGCACGATTAGCACAAGCCAAAGCCAACCTGAGTAAAGCTCAAGCCGCCCTAGCCGACGCACAAGCTGGCAGTCGCCCAGAAGAAATTAACCAAGCTAAAGCTCGTTTGTTGCAAGCTCAAGCTCGTCTGGAACAAACACAAGCAGGTAATCCCGAAGAAATCGAGCAAGTAAGAGCGCAAGTTGAAGCGGCGAAGTCGCGTCTAGCACTAGCTAAAGCCAGAGCCGATCGCTATCGGATGTTAGCCGGCCAAGGTGCTGAATCTCTAGACAAGCGAGATGAAGCCGTTACCGAAGAACGCAATGCCCTAGCCAATTTAGAAGAAGCCCAACGGCGCTTAGAGCAGCAAAGAAACACCAAAAGTCCAGAAATTAACCAACTTGAGGCGGCTGTAGCTGAAGCCCGCTTTAATTTAGAACAACTCCAAAATGGTAAGCGTCCCCAAGAAATTGCTCAGCTCAAAGCAGCCGTTGAAGCCGCCCAAGCTGAAGTTATGTCCGTACAAGTCCAACTCGAAGACACCGTGATTCGTGCCCCGTTTGCTGGAATTATTACCCAAAAATACGCCACAGAAGGAGCGTTTGTGACGCCAACCACTTCAGCATCGAGTACGGCTTCAGCCACATCAACTTCAATTGTGGCGCTGGCTAGAGGATTGGAAATCCTCGCCAAGGTTCCAGAGGTGGATGTTGGACAAATTAAGCCCGGACAGTCTGTGGAAGTCGTAGCAGACGCCTTTCCCGATCAAGTCTTCAAAGGGCGGGTACAGCGCGTAGCCCCGGAAGCGGTGGTTGAGCAAAATGTTACCTCGTTTGAGGTACGACTGGAGCTGTTAACCGGTCAACAACAGCTTCGTTCTGGCATGAATGTCGATCTGACGTTTTTGGGCGCACAGATGAACAATGCTCTGGTTGTTCCTACTGTAGCGATCGTCACCCAAGACGGTCAAACAGGTGTGATGGTACCTGATGCTGATAATAAACCGAAATTTCAATCGGTCACCATTGGACCAACCATTCAAGACCAAACTCAGATTCTGGAAGGATTGAAGCAAAATCAACGGGTATTTATCGATCTACCTGAAGAATTTAGGCAGAAGAACAACAAAGAATGATAGAGCAGAATTCATAATTCATAATTTATAATTCATCATTCAAAAAAATGAATTTGATAGAAAGCATAAAAATGGCAGGGACTACGCTGGTTGCGAATAAACTGCGTAGTAGCTTGACGATGCTAGGCATTATCATTGGCAATGCTTCCGTGATATCGCTAGTCGGAATTGGACAAGGTGCCCAAAGGCTAGCTTCTGAGCAATTTCAGTCTCTTGGTCCTAATCTTCTGTTTATTGTTCCTGGTTCTCAAGAAACGCGGAGTACCACACTGAACCTGCCGAGGACGTTGGTACTCGAAGATGCTAAAGCGATCGCAACTCAAGTGCCTTCGATTCAAGATGTTGCTCCTCAAATTAACTCTAGGCTTTTAGCCACCTACCGCAGCCGTAACACTAATACAGCAATCACGGGTACAACTCCAGCTTTCCTGTCCGTCAGAAACTTTGATGTGGAACGAGGGAGATTTATCACTCCCCTAGATCTACAGCGGAATAACCAAGTTGTAGCGTTAGGATCTGACTTGGCTCAGAAACTGTTTGGGAATAGTAACCCAATCGGTGAGACAATTCGGATTAAAAATGTTTCCTTTCAAGTGATTGGGGTAATGGAACCCAAAGGTGCTTTCCTGGGAGACAATCAGGATGACGCTGCCTTTATTCCCCTCACGACGATGGCGAATCGCCTGGTGGGACGAACTTCTCCTTATGGGATAGAACTAACATTTATTTCTGTCTCTGCTAAAAATCAAGACAGTATCGGCGCAGCGAAGTTTCAAATTGAAAACCTCTTGCGACTGCGGCACAAGATTACCGATGAGGATGATTTTACCGTTAGAACTCAGAGGGATGTGCTTAAGATTGTCGGCACGATTACGGGTGGACTCACGGTTCTGTTAGCTGCGATCGCAGGAATTTCTCTGCTTGTCGGTGGCATTGGTGTGATGAACATTATGCTGGTTTCGGTGACGGAGCGCACCCAAGAAATCGGACTGAGAAAAGCGATCGGTGCTCAAGAACGAGATATCCTGATTCAGTTCCTGATTGAAGCCGTGATTCTTTCGGCAGCAGGTGGTATTGTTGGCACATTACTGGGAATCAGCGTGATTCAGGTTGTCGGTATGGTTAGTCCCCTCAAAGCAGGAATCTCACCTGTGGCAATTGTGTTGTCTGTTAGCGTTTCTGGTGGCATTGGTTTATTCTTTGGTGTCGTACCGGCGCGGCGGGCGGCAAAACTTGACCCCATTGTTGCGTTGAGAAGTGCATAATATGCAAAACCAGTTCAGCTCTCAGTCTGATGCCTTCAATGCTCCCAGAAAACCGGTCATTATTCGCTTAGAAGAAATCTTCAAAGTCTACGGCATCGGCAATACAGAAGTTCGAGCGCTCAATGGTGTCAACCTGATTGTTGAGCAAGGAGAGTATTGCTCCATTATGGGAGCATCTGGTTCGGGTAAGTCCACGGCGATGAATATTATCGGCTGTCTTGATCGACCGACATCGGGACGCTATTACTTAGATGGAGTAGATGTATCAGGGTTATCGGATTCTGATTTAGCCCGGATTCGTAATCTCAAAATTGGCTTTGTCTTCCAGCAATTTCACCTATTGCCTCAACTCACAGCACTAGAAAATGTGATGCTGCCGATGGTTTATGCGGGTATTCCCAATGCCGAACGACATGAACGCGCAACCGAGGCGTTAAAGCGGGTGGGGTTAGAAAATCGCGTGTACAATAAACCGAATCAGCTATCGGGAGGACAGCAGCAACGAGTTGCGATCGCACGGGCGATTGTGAATAAACCGGTCTTACTTTTAGCGGATGAACCAACGGGTGCGCTAGATTCTCGTACCACTCAGGAAGTCATGAATATTTTTACCGAGTTAAACAGCAGTGGTATTACTGTTGTCATGGTTACTCACGAACCAGAGGTGGCACGTCTGACTCAGCGCATTGTTTGGTTCCGTGATGGTGAGGTGATTCATTCCCATCTGACTCCAGAAGAAATGACTCATGTAGCTGTTTCGTAATCACTCATATCCTTGCTGCCAAAAATTATGAATTATAAATTATGAATTATGAATGATTTGTAATTTATACAGGGAAAGAAGCTGCCACTAAAAGATTTTAGTAGCCTAAACTTAGAATCAGCCAACATCTCCTCAATGCACAAATGCTTAATTCATAATCCAGCAGTCATAATTTAAAAAACTCTGCGCCCTTTGCGTTTCCCTCTGCGCCCCTCTGCGTTAAATAACAAACATCTAATGCCAACGGATTCGTTCTTATTAGTCATTTGTTCTTAGAACTGATGACAATTGCTCTTCTCAACAATTGTTCAAGCTAGGCTGAGTTGAGACTTTACTGCGTAAGAACCCAACTAAATTTTGCACAAATGATGGACTGATACTTGGTTTTTCCGACTCATTGATTAATTCTGCGGGTAGCGGTTCTACTTCTTGGGTGGGTAGAGTACCAACTAACAGGGGTACTTCTTCTGCTAAGCCCACAACGATGAGTCGGAACGCAATTTGCTGTACTTTTTGGATAGGCAGTCTCAATTGTCTTGCGATCGCAGCGAGAGAAACAGTTCCTTTGGTATACTCCCAAACCTGCCATTCCAAGGCATCCAGCCGATATTGGGGTTGACCTGCAATAATACTGACTAATCCGCCGTTGGGATCGGGAAGTTTATTGGTTAGAGCATCCCAGTTCCGCAGCACTCGCAATCCGACCAATACCGCTTCTGTTGCGGGTACACTTAACCCCGTCATTTCTCTTGTCGGAATTTGCTGGTTAGGCTCAAAGACGAACTCTGCATCCTTGAGTTGAAGCAAAGCACAAACTTGCCTCAAGACTTGAACTTGGAACAGTCGTTTGAGTTGTTCGCTCTGTAAAACCCCTTGATTCTTCAGGTACAAACCCAAGGGTTCATTGATGGGACAGCACCAATGAACAAGTTTGTCAAACACGCGATCGCTAACCCATTGACGTTGATCGATCAGCGAAACTAACCCTTGGTGATCCAACCGATTAGCCGCCGCTACAATGCGGCCCTGGTAAACCCAGATGTAATGAGATTTCGGCTTTTCATGAGTTACGGGTTCAGCACAAAGCGTTAACAAGCCAGTTTTTTGACCTCTTTCGAGTAACTGAAAGAGTTCCGGGAGAGAAAAATCTGTTAGATGACCCTTAATGGACATGACAATTTAATTGAATACAAAAAGACGAACTGAGAGCGTCACCAGAGGATTAGCCGTTGCATCGGGAACATCAGAATAGCTTAATATTCCTTAATACTAATATAAGATTGACTATTGATTGAATCAATCTTTCGATAGAAATGATTAACCTTTGAGTTCAGGCTTCCTCTACCTTGAAGTTGACCGAATCGAACAAAATAATCGGGATACTTTCGGGTTGTTAAAACCCAATTCAGGAAGCCCCTAAAGTTAACTAACACTTTCCTGAATTGTTTGTTATCTTAGCGAATCTATCTAAAATTGCAATTATGGCAGAGTTAAGGCGTTAGCTTTATTGATCTGTGATCTGGCTTAACCTGCAATTTAAAGTAATGGGAGATACAAAATCATTGAGAATGACAGGTTAGGGAGTAGAAATTATACTCCTGAACTAAAGTTTGAATAAAAACAGAAGGGAACCAACTCTATAGCAGGATTGTGGCTTTAAGCCATGACCTCGATAGCCGTAATTCAGACCAGTAATACCACTTCACTTTGAAAAGGCTACACTTAGTTGAAAGGTTTTGCTCTTT
>CBKWLJ010000298.1:0-11347 GCA_966675205.1 uncultured bacterium | reverse complement strand
TATTTGTGCCTACCTACTTAATACCAATTTGCTTTAAGTTTGCTACAAAGGGCTAGGGAAGCTGGGAGAGTTCGGGAAGCAAAGGAGGCTTGTAGATCATTATCAACTATCACACTTAAGGAATTACTACCGAGGGGTGAGAGTTGAGCTTCCTAGAGCCAAGTAAACTTAAATGCATGGAAAATACCTTATTCGATAAAACCTTCCGAGACAGCGAGGGCAATATTGTTATTGCTCAACCGCCAAATCTGCCGATTTTGGTTGGGATTACAGCAACTGCACTCACATTAATAGTGAAAAGCGGCAACATCCATACAGCTCTAGACGCAATAGCTTTTGGCTCTTTGTTCACTTGGGCATGGCTAGAGCTATTTGAGGGCGTCAACTACTTTCGTAGGGCGCTAGGTTTACTCGTGCTGGTTGGACTGATTGCTTCGAGGTTGTCTCTAATGTCTCTAAACTTTTGATGCTTTTGGATTCCTGCGAATTTCTTTCCACAATGCTTCGTACTCCTCCAATACTTTTTGAGGCAAGGGTTCAAGAAACTCGCTGTTGTCGAGAACTGATTTATCGGGCAAAAGCACGCTGTTATCTTGTAAATTTTTGGGCAACTTCTCTGGTGTAAGGCTGACGATAATAGGCGAAGCAGCATGAGTTAATGCGGAAATTTCTTGAGCTGGTTCAAGCTGCCAGCAAAAATCAATCCATTGCTGGGTTAAAGAGGGGCTGGTGCTAGCGTTAGCGGCTAATTTGGATGCATCAGAAGTTAACTTTCCGTCTGAGAAGACTAGGGCAACACTCAAGTCAGATGAAGTACGATCGCTATTTTTTAAACTGTTAGAACCCATTGCGATAGAAGCAGGTTGTACCCAAACATCAGCCCAGAGAGAGGTTCCGGACTGAGGCACGACAGCATCAATGTGGTTGTAAGTGGATCGCACTGATAATACATCAGTAGACCAACCTAGCGCTAACCAAGTATCACCCACCAATAGGGGTTGTAGATATTGATTAGAGCTGTAGTACTTGACTTGTTGATGCAATGCCAGCAATTGTTCTTTTAACTTGGGCACCTGACTCAAATTTTGAGTATTGTAGGAAAACCCTAATTTTTTCAAGGTCAAACCAATCACTTCACGGGGTTGATCTAACAGCGAAATGCGATCGCGCAATTCAGGCCGCCATAAGTCACTCCAATCGGTTGGCAGCCAACCCAACTCTTCAAACTTGTCCTTGCGATAGGCAATGACAGCGGTTCCCCAACGATAGGGTGCCCCCCACACTTGTCCATCCTTCGCTACCTGGCCTTTTTGATCCCGCTGAACAATCGCTTGCCAGCGCGGTGGCAATTGTTTCCATCCAGCTAATTCTTGTACCTGTAAAGGGCTAATTAGTTCTTGCTGGATCGCGGATTCGAGCCAATAATCCCCCAATGTTACCAAGTTCGCGATCGCAGGAACTCTTGGGCCACTAATGAAAGGGATGGGTAATCGTTGCTGCTTATCTTGCTTCTGTGCTTTCCGCTTCCAGGCTTGTAGGTGTTTCACAATAGCGATTAGCTGTGCATCTGGATCGAAATTGAGTTTTGCGGGTTGCTGCAATGCCTTACGGAATTCGCTCAATAGCTGAGGCGGGATTGAGTCTTTCAGCAAACGCACGTTCAAAGACACCTGTTGCTGACGATTGCATCCAGACATTAACTGGCCCAATGCTAAGGCACTAGCACCGATAAGAAAAGAGCGTCGGTTCATACACAGTGAGGGGAAGGGGAAACGGAAAGGGGAAAGGGAAACGCAAGAGAGGGAACTTGGGAGTTTCTGGGAATAAAGGACAAGAGGAAGGTGGGATATCTTTGGGGGAAAGGTTTTTGTGTCCCTTTTACCTTTCCCCTTGTACCTTTTCCCCAGAGTGAAGGGACTCTTTTTGCTTTGTGTCTACAAAGGCTGTCGTCGTTCAACACCAAAACCAACTAAGTCAATCACTGTTGGGCGTTCATTGGATTCTGGACGCTGGTAGGTGACAATGGTGCGTAATCGCAAATCGGGTGTAACGAACCGCATTTGGTCAACTGCGACTGAACGACGGTAGTAGGTTGTCATCTCCAAAGTCTGGCGGCTGGGAATGTAGGTAAAACGGCTTTTCACAGCACCTACTTCTGAGTAACCCTCATCCCGCAGGTAATAACCCCTGATCACCTCTTCTGCGTCTGGAACTTCAGCGGCTATTGGTAGCTGTGGCGCTTCCGCTATCATTCCATCGGGAATTATGTAAGCGTCGGGGATAAACAGTGCTTTGAGACTCATTGATACTTGTTCACCCTTCTCTGAGATCGTATCAAAGGCGATCGCAAATCCCGGACACGCGCTTTCATCTGATTTGATTCGCTCTCTATCAAACTTGATTCCTGCTACTGGGGATAGAGATAAAATTTGCTCTTTTTGGTTAGTCGTTAAGGATTCCACACGAAATTCTGTATAAGAACGTTCAACCTCACTCTGAAGAACGAAATGATAGGTTCTTTCTGTCTTCCATAGACCCGTGCAAGCTGTAAAAAATTCCTGAAAATTCAGCATTTTTAGCAAAATAACCTAAATTTATACCGAAAACAAAGAAATTAGCCAAATTAGCTCATTTAAGCAAATTAGCATAATTTTTGTTACCTCTTAGACAGATGTCAGAATCTATGAACGCAACCATCTTCAATAGTAGCCAAATTGATCTTTACAGCCGAACCCAGAAAATGAACATAGGTCAAACCCTTCGCCAAGAGAAAAGGTTAAAGGGATGGAAGCAATTGCAACTTCTCGTTTAGGGAAAAAATTAAAGGGACACAGAAAACCTTTCCCCAAAAGGATAAGTATATGTACTGAGGTGAACTAAAATCAATTTTTTCTATTGTTTTTGTTAAGAAATACATCAGTGATTTAAGAAGCTGATCTTTTGCAATAGTTAAATGAATCAGCATTCAACGTCGATTTTCCTATAAAGTGACTAGCATAAAAAAGAACCAAGTTTTTGGCATAGGAATCCCATGGATGCAGTTCAACAGCAAATTATCGCTCTGAGTCATAAAGTTGATACACTTTACCAGCTGATTGACAAGATGAATTGCAAAGTGTCGGAGTCCCTGGATGAAATCAAGCAGGTGTCACGCCAGGACGCGACTCACTTTCAACCCGGTACACACGTCAGATCGACCGTTTATTCCAGTCCCAGCCTTCTTGACTCCGTTATGGAGCATAAGGATGTGCTGGTTGATGGCAAAAGCGAGATCGGCAATGCTCATCAAAGCAGTGAGAATACTTTATCGGCTGATATTCAAATTCAACGTCTAACCGCACAGCTGACAGCCGCCTACAATCGCATCGCTGCTTTGGAGGAGCAACTGTTAGCTCGCAGAATTCACACTTAAGCGTTCAGGGAAAAATTCCCTTTCCAATAATCCTTGGCCTCTCTAGGGTACAAGGTACAGCGTTACTTGCCGATCTAAAAATTGTTCTCAAGTCAGTGTAGTAGTGATACGGATATCGCCACTAAGTCTTTCATCATATTAAGCGTCGTGCGTGACCTAAGCCGAAGCGTACTAGAACTAAAGACAAAAACTTGGCATTGTAAGTAGGTGCAATGGTCTTGCTAAATTTGACCTTGGCTCAACTACAAAAACTAACTTTGATGGAATTGCATTAACCTTGGCAGTATCGTTCTACCAAAGCTTCAATGGCTTGAAGTAACTGCACTGTATTCCAGCCTTTGTAAAGATGGGCGGCGATCGCACAGCCTCCGGCCCCCACACCTTCTTTTACATATCCCTGCTCATAAACTCGCAACTGAGGATAGCGAGAATTCGCAAAATTCAACTGGGTTGCCAACAGAGGTACATGACTAATGTCTTGTGCTAATCCGGTGGTATCCCCCGTAGAGTCTTCTGCTACCCAACGAGTTGTTCCTACGACGACTTGTTGGGGCTGCCATGTTAAGGAAGATAGCTCACCCCTGCCTGGATGAAGTGGGAAAGCTGATGCATGATACTGCATCAATGCTCTCGCTAGAGTATAAACAGCAAGCATTTGCGTACCACCCGCCAGCAAGACCCCACAGCGACGACTAGCGGCAATAGCCATCCCTGCTGCTGCTATTTGCATGGGGTCCCCTACGGCTGCAACTAACCCAAAAGGGTCAACCGTTGTATCAATTGGAAATTGGGAAAAAGATGGCGTAGAGAAATTGGACAAGCTTTTTGGAACAGTCTGGGCGTTCCTGTGTCCTCTATGCCTCTCTTCCCATTGCCTCAGCCCTGCCTGTACTAGCTCCCACTTTTGGGCATGATTACAGCTAGGATGGCTACTATTGACCTTGCCTGCCGCAGGAATACCCAAACCCGTGAGGACACTTAAGGCAGTTGTCGTTCCTCCCACGACACACTCACTGATCATCAAATATCCTTCATTTGCCTGGGCTGCCAGTTTTTCTCCCCACTTTAAACCTTGCTCAAACAGGTGTTTTACGATGTCGAAGGGAAGGGCATTTCCAGAGGTGAGACAGTTCGCTGGTATACCCCCCAAGTCAATGGCAGGTACGGCTGGAGGGTGAGGTAAACCCGCATTGAATAGATAGACAGGAAGATCAAACGCCTCAATCACAGCCCGAGAAATCAGCACAGGTGATGCTCCAGCCTTCAGAGGTGGCAGGGGATATTGAGGGTTTGGGGTAACGCCATTGACCAAAAACTCTGCATCTGCGATCGCAGTATATTTCCGATCTGCCGGTGTTGCACCAGCAGCAGAAATGCCAGGAATCAAACCGGTAGCCGTAAATCCTAAAATGCAAGCGACTATTGGTTTTTGTCCCTGGTACTGCTGTAACCATTGTTGTCCTTGAGCAAGTTGAGTATAGACTCGAATCATTTTTTTGGGGTTGAAGGTTGAAAGGTTGTTAGCTCTCGCGGGGTGTAGCCCAAGTTGAGGGTTGAAGGTTGAAAAACAACCGGATATTCTCTCCTTGCCTACCCTACCAACTTGCTACGCTACCAAGCGGCGAACCGACGAATCGGCTAAAGCGCAACTTTTTTCAGTCAACCTTCGTAATCCAGCAAAATTTGTACCCATTGGGGGGGTCGGGGAATCGGGTTTCCTAAGCGATCGAGTAAAAGTAAAGCGACAAGATGGACAACGAATAAATAAATGGCATTGTTGACCACAATCGACACTACAGCGATCGCCTGAATCAACGTTAAACTTGGCTCAATTAATAGCCCCAGTTTGACAAGCGCCCAATCTGTAAACTGAGTAATCTGAGTCATCACGTAAACCCAGAGATCTTCGCCCAACAGCACCGACAGGAGCCAAAACCGAAAAAAGAATCCGATCGTGCCCAGTAGGGTTCCTGTACCAATTGAGAACAACCAGCTCGATTGGCGTCTCCAAAATGCTCCGAGTTGGACACCCATTAACCCATAAGGGATGAAAAACAAAATGCTGCGGGTTGGCCCCATAAGGACTGACAGCAATAACCCTGAAACCAGCGCTGCCATCCAAGATGATCGGTTTCCCCAACGCAGGTACACTAATGCGATCGGAATGGGGAAAAACATCCGCAGTACTGGCCCTAGAGGAAAGTAATAATTAATTAGCCAAATTAAGCTAGCGGCACTGGCAAGAAAAGCTGTTTCCACCATTGCTAAGGGGGCTTCAGATATCGGCGGCGAACTTCCTCGCTGAGCAGCATGAAGAGGAGCCTCACTCAAATTTGACTCTGCCACAGCTTCTTCGTCGAGATCAGAAGTCTCATCCGTTGAGTCTGTGGAAGCAGGTGATTGGGCCTGTTGAACGGCATCATCAGTTGAGTCCGGATTCCGCTTTTGAGGTTCAGTCTCTGAGTTTAAAGGCTGGTTTGCTGTTTCCTCAGAAGCATCGGGACGAGACGCTCGGATATGGTCAAATGAATCGGTCATCTTAAAATAACTACTGGAGACTCCCGTTCAGGCTAGCCTATTACAGGAAAGGCAAGCAGGGCGTAATCGGCCACTGCTTTTACAGCTTATCTCCCTACTTAACTACAATCAGGGAAGAAAAGGAATATAGTCTGATTGGCGAAAAATCCCATAAAGAGTTGATTTCCCCCCGTTTTTATGCTAACGAGTCACTGTTTTTTTTAGCAAAAACCTTTCCAAGAAAGTTCCCTATTTTGTAGATAATCTCCCATGCCTTTTGGGCACAACAAAGGATGAAAATTCTTCTTTCCCTATTCAGGAGTTCCCTATTTTGTAGATCGATAGGATATCTAAGTAGCCTCCTGAGTAGGAAGGGGATTAATAGTCACTGACGATAAATCAGAACCCAATGCATCCGGTAACTCAGGCTCTACCTCCTGAATCACCAATACCGAACAAGGAGCGTGGTGAACTACATGATTACTCACACTGCCCAATAGCGCTTCTGCTAGTCCTGTACGACCTCGACGCCCTATCGTTATTAAATCTGCTCCCCAATCTTGAGCAATCTCACAGATTTGTTGGCCGGGGACACCCACTTGATAATCCGCTTCTGTCGGAACTCCTTGATTGAATGCTTCTTGTCGATAGCCTTCTAGCATAGCCTGTGCTTCTTCAATTTGCTGTTCAATCAAGATTCGTTGAGTTTGGTAGTCGTTCAGGGAAAAATTCTGTGGCAAAACGGTTTCATGGGGTATAAGCATTGTTGTTTCACCCACTATTTCAGGGGCAATGCAATAAATCAGCCTCATTACCGCTGGATTTAACAAGGCTAAATCCAGCGCTTGTGCAAAAACATGACGGCTCAAGGGTGAGTGATTAACAGCAACAAGAATTTTTTTAAAACTCATACGTAGAGTCTCCTAGATGGAGGGTGTTCAAGAAAATAGGTGCCTAATTCCCCTGACAGCTAAGTCAAAAATCACATAGCAGGGTGGGCAATGCCCACCCTCTAATTAGCAGCAGTGCTTGGGAAGAGTGTTTGGACAACTCCCAAATTTGAGGTTTACGCGATAATTTTCTCCAAGGCGGACACATCAGGGATAAACATGATGTCGTTATCACGTTTGATTAGCCCCTTTTTCTCCAGCCTAGTCAGTACTCGTGTTACTGTCTCCCTCGCCAATCCACTGAGACTGCTTAACTCCCGATGAGGGAGGTTGGGAATTTCAGTGCCTTGCTGTTTGAGTTTTCCTTGTCCTTCGGCTAAAAACAATAAAGTATCTGCCACTCGCGACATACTATCTGACTCCCGGAGACGAAGACGCCGATTGACTTGGCGCAGACGCTTGGCCATCAGTTGCGACAAACGAACACCAGCTAGGGGTTCGCTATGAATTAACTGGATAAAATCCTGAGCGGGAATGCTGCCAATTGTTGTTGGAGTTAGGGTAATGACATCAGTTGAACGTGGAACCTCATCTAGGGCCGCCATTTCACCAAAGAGTTCTCCCTTTCCTAGAATGTTCAGGGTAACTTCTTTACCG
Source organism: uncultured bacterium (assembly GCA_966675205.1). Lineage (GTDB taxonomy): Bacteria > Cyanobacteriota > Cyanobacteriia > Cyanobacteriales > Coleofasciculaceae > JBFLZA01. Next base: position 3,871 of record CBKWLJ010000298.1, on the reverse strand, counting down.
TCAAGGTTATAGGTACGAATCTTTGCCCAACCTTCCAAAATAAAGTAGACAGAGCCACCCCAGTCATTTTCCAACAAAATTACTCGATTGGCAGGATGGCTGCGGGTCACTACGTGAGCAGTCGCTTGCTCGACAGAAGCTTCTGGTAAGCTAGCAAAAAAAGGAGCCGCGCTAATCAACTCGTTAACATTTGAGTTCATCTCGTGTGAGCTGTATCGGTCTTCCATGAGGGCAAAGCACATTGTAAACGCAGTGGACAAAAGATGCTCAGCTGTCCACTAAAAATTGAGGGGAAAAAGCTTTTGCCGTTCCAACCCACAAGTACAACAGTCTGAGCAACTGAAGACTTGCTGTAGCTGGCACCTCACCAACCTTTCAAGGTAAGTTAGGATGGCCGATGCAGCAGTTATTCCCTCATACATGACGGCTCTACCAAAGCGGAGGTGCCTGCTATGGCTAATTCTGTCAGAGCTTGAGGTAATCATCGGCTAACGGGCACACAGTTATTATGATCTATCTTGAGCCACCTCCAAACACTCAGCTTATCCTACAGGCATTTAGGGTGAATCCAAAAGCAAAAACCGTCATGTTATTTATGATGATGGCAATCAAGCTGGGTATTTATCAATATTTTTGGCAAGGTGTGGGCTTTGGTGATTGCTTTTTTTGCGAAATCTGAATTCATCAGCTTAAATTCATTGTCAATAGTGTCCGTTGGTCATGTTTATTTACCATTAAAATAGGGGGCTTATACTCACTCCTGTATCAGTGCTATTGTTCTCGTCAAGGGTTTCACCGTGACTTCTCTGAAGGATATTCAAGCTCTAATCGCGGATATTGACAGCATATTGCTTAAGGCGGATGGACGTCTCCCCTGGTCGAAGCCTGGTGAAGTCGCCAGAGAGCGCTTGGTTTTGGAGCGAGTTCGTAGCTACCTGATTTCCCAGTATCAGAATTTGATGGCGGCTGCAAATGAGCTACCTGTACCTGCACCCGCACCTCAGCAAGAAGTAGTCTCTCAGCTTGTGCAGGCGGTTTCACAAGAAATGAGCACTGTGCGTGCCAATCTGATGATGTCCTTGCAGGCAGATGTAGAGGCTCTTTACCAGCAACGGGAATCTCTGGTTAAAGAAATTCAGCAATTGGAGCAAAAAAAGCAGCAGATTAGTTCTCGAAGCCTGAGCAATCCCCTAGAGCAGCAGATGCTCTCAGAATTTTCCCAGAACTTAATTAACCGTTGCACTGAAAGTTTAACGCAACATCTGTATCATATTTTAGCCAATTTTTCAACAAGCGCAGGCCATAATGTTGTAGGTTCTAACGCGATCGCCCAAACAACACCATCCTCAGCGCCCTTCACGCTATCCTCCTCCACTCCAGATCGATTGGGGGAAATGATCTCGCCCCAAGATACCAGTGAGCAACTGCGGAAACTCCAAGAGCATTCCGATTACATGTTGCTCTCCTTAGAAGCGAGTCAACGAGCAATATGGGACGCTCTCCAACGAGATCTTCAAGCCTATCAAGCGTCTTTGTCCAAAGGATTGGAACAGATGCACAATTTAGGCATGGAAGGAGAACTGTTGTTTACGAACCTGATCCATCGGTTGAGGCAGCAAGTAGGAGAAGAAACTGCAATCGTTGCTTCATCACTGCCTTTGTCAGATTCACCCATGCCATCAACACAGGCAGAAGTCAGCCCAACAACACCAGAACCTTGGCTACCTAGTGATGTTCTCACGCCCATACCGGAAAGTACATCATCGCCTCACGTTTCCTTCGCTCAACAGCCTCAATCTTTAGCATCAGATCGGATTGAAGCAGAAAGCGTCCAGGAAGACACGATTCATCCTAGCGGCACCGACGAATCAGAGGTGGTACCAAACGAGGAGACTAGCTCCACTAGCGCCACTCATCCTACTTTTATACAGGAGGTTAATACCCCCCCATCACCCTTCGAGGCATCACAGGAATCCTTTGAAGCCGATTTTCTAGCCAATCTGAACTCTGAAGATTGGGAAATTTCCGCCGGACACGAGTCTGAAACTCTGAACTTCGACTTCGATAATACCGAGGATGTAGATACATTTATTCAGTTCAACATCGACGACTCATCATTACCTTCCTCCGGAGAAGAGACCACTGCTTCGAGTCTTTCTGACACCGATGATACCGATTTCTTGTTGAATTGGCTCAATCAAAGACAAATCGAGACTTCCCAAACCGATACCCAGACACAAGCTGATACAGCAGCAGAATTAGACAACCCCCAAAGTCCAGCAGAAACTCGCTGGAATATCGACCAACGTCGCCAGGACATTGATGAGTTATATCAAAGTTTATTTGGCTCAGACTCTCTAATAGACACACCAAAACTCGATGATGCTAATACCTCAGTTGAAGTTGAGTTAGATATCTCCGAGCCAACGCAGGTTGAGCCAAGGGTTCCAGCTTCAGCGGATGACCCCCTAACTTCTGAGGATACCGTGATGCCTCTCTCTCCTGAGCTGGAAAGTATATTGTTTGAAGGACTCCCTGAGCCAACCGCTCAAAGTTTACCAGCAACCCCCTCAGTCGAAGCAACAGGAAGGCTGGCACAGTCATGGGAAGCTTTATTCTTTGAAGAACCAGAGCCTCAGTCACCGAGTTCTATCGAGTTCGCTGAGCAAGCGCCGTCAAGAACAGATGAATCTGTATCTCATCAAGATTTTACCCAGGAACAAGGAGACGTTAAGAGCATTGCAGCATTAACTGATTTGTTGGAGGAAATGGGATTGAATCCATTGCCACCTGCAACAGAAACAAACTCCCTACCTGCCTCAACCGAGCAAACGGTAGAATCCCAACCCTCTAATCCCCATTCTGAAGCTCATTTAGAAGATAGCTACATTTCAGCCTCTCCAGAAGAGGATTTACTCTCAACCGCTTCCTGGGAAAGTAATTCAGACAGAGGAATCAGCCTGAATCAAAACACTTTACAGCAGCTCCGGCAAGACTTGACCCACTTTGAGTTATATAAAAGTCCGGATGTTCCCAGGCAGGAAGAGGAAGGTTTGGCGAGTAGCGAGTTTTCAGGGTTCCCTAATGCTCCCTACACTTATCCATTCAACTCGCCTAATCCGCAAGTACCGATGTCATCGCAAGAGTCCTTAGCGGAAGACTGGGAGGAGTTTGTTCTTAAGGAACTCAGGGAGCAACAAGACTGGATTGAGCATTCAAGCTCGCTCACCTCTGAAGCAGTAGAGTCAGATTTCGATCCCGATTTGTTTCCTCAAGAAGCTCTAGAACTCGACCATGAACATGCACTCAATGCGTCCGCATCAGCTTCGGCAGAATTCCCCATATCTGGAACAGCAATTGAGGACATAGACACGCCAGAGTACTTCGCATTTGAGGGTGAGAATTTTGATGCCATTCATTGGGATGATTCAGCAGAAAGCACGACGGATGAAGTGATTACCTCATGGGACGCAACACTCTCTTTTACTTCATCGGAATTGGAGTTTGACTCGGATTTGTTGAGTGAAGAAGTGCTGGATTCGGACGCAGGAAGTGGGGTCAGTGGTACTTTATCCGAAGACTTGGAAGCAAAGCAACTCGAAAATGTATCTCATCAGGATAGCGAAGCTGAAGATGAGAGTCGCGTCCTTTCCCCTCAAGAGACAACGTTGTCCTCACCCTCTCAAGCCAATGAATCTGAATCTTTATCAGAAGCTCGACAAAATGTAGAACAACAGGATGCTGAATCTGTAGAACACTCAGCACCGGAAAATGAAGCAGCGATTGAGCAGGAGCAGGTTCAGTCTTCTGCTCAAGCTGAACCCTTCTACTCAGAGCAACCAGACAACCCAAATACTATTTACCCAGATTC
>CBKWLJ010000297.1:0-11352 GCA_966675205.1 uncultured bacterium | reverse complement strand
CGTTTGGGAACGATGACCGGAACTGGCTTGGGGGCTGCTTCTTGGGCATTACGACGGGCTGCCTCCAAGCGTTTTTGGTCTTCTAGTAAAGATTGAATGGCTTGATTTCTTGTCGGCAGATTGCGCCAAAGTTGAACCAGACGGATTAAGGCTTCTCTCTGGTGGTCGAATTCCTTATATTCTCCAGGCAATCGCCGCACAAAGGTTAGAAGTTCTCGATCAAGCTGAGTCGCCAAATTCATCATTGCTGTTCGATCTGAAGTGCTAGCCTTAAATGCATCCGGATTAATGCCTAACTTCCCTAAGGCGGTAGCACGAGAATCGAGCTGACGCCAAATGCGAAAAGCTTCTGTTAAAGCGTTGCGTTGACTGCCTTGCCCCTGATAGTAGCTTGGAACCCGTTGGACAAAAGCGACTAGTGCCGGATCGATGACGTTGAGGGTTTCTTCGGGGGAAGTATTGGTTTTCAAAGACGCAATGGCTTCCTCTCGGGTTCTGAGTTGACGCCAGAGTTGAGCAATGCGAATCAGTGCCTCCCGTTGTTGAGGATATCCTCCGTAGTTAGCAGAAATTCGCTGGACAAATTGCTTGAGGGGAACGTCAAGTTGAGTTTCATCCTGCATTACAGTAGTGACATTAGCATCAGACACAAAGGAAGCAATCACCGCTTCGCGGGTATCGAGTTCCCGCCAAATCCTTACTCCTTCTAATAAGGCATCTCGTTGGTGCGGCAAGCCAGTGTAATAGGTAGGAATGCGATCCACTAAGGTTAATAGGGCTTGATCTAAGTAAGCAAGATGGCGGGGCAAGTTAGCTGATTGAAAATCACTATCAATATCAGCTAAATAAGCCTGTCGTAGTGTATCAAAGTCAGAGGCTTCTAGTCTTGCGATCGCAGGTTCGCTTGGCGTTGGTGCATACCCACCCGCTACCTTTTTTAGCAATGAATCGGTGTAGCGTCCCTGTTCAGCTTCCCACAAATCGCCCCCTTTCCAACCCTGAGCGGCTAAACTCTCAGTCAGAGTGCGAATCACATTGGCTGCGTATTGAACTTGTTCGGGGAAGGTATCGACTTGTGCTAAGGACACTTGATTAGCTGGAGCAATGCCCAAACCCGTTTCTCCGTCAGCAAGAGAAGGGGAAGAATGAGCCGCATAAAGTGCTGCCAAAATCGGCTTGTGAATGCCTGCACGTTCGGCTTCGATCAGGTAGTAATAATTTCGTTGGTCTGGTGAGAGGGTAGCCATAGCAAAATTGTCGCAATCTAACTTACACGAAATCTAGAAGCTGAAAGTCATCGTACTTCAGTCAATGGATGAAAGCGACAGTGCGTAGCCTTTTGTGCAAGCCAGAAAACACGATATCAGAAACAAGGGCACGACATTGTCGTGCCCCTACTCAATTGAACCCGAAAACACATCTATCATAAAAATTTTGCATCTATCTTGAGAAACAAATTGGTCATCTAAAAAATCCTGAGCTAGGCTGGGACAGTTCTGGCTGATACCAGTCCATTCCAGGTTTTGTCCTCTGTGCTGGTGTTGGTACCTACGAAGACTGCAAAAAACGCGATGTTCCCTTATCTTCCTGTTCGACTGGTTCTTGGATTGTTATTGCTCAATACCCTTCAGGTTGTTGCCACTACACCGACAGTTGCTCAACCCCCTCAACTGGAGTTGCAAGCAGGTGCTTCCATCCGGCGTGAGAAGACTAGTGTTCAACCCAACCTTTTAATCGCTCAACAGTCTCCGCGTCCGCGTCGCATTCAGTTTGCACGAGGGACTAATTCAGCCACTATCGAAAACGCAGTTGTGAGAGGCACCAGAGATACCTATCTGCTGAATGCAAGAGCGGGGCAAAAAATGACCCTGAGCATTTCTTCTGTAGAAAAAAATGCAGTTTTTGACATTATTGCTCCAAATCAGCGGGCAATCTCGCGAGAGGCTACCAGTGGGAGCTTTATTTTACCTAAAACGGGTGACTACCGGGTGATAGTCGGTGGCACTCGTGGAAATGCAACGTATAAGCTGCAAGTCTCAATTAAATAAATCAACAAGCAGTTTAAAAACCAATGAATGGAGAAATCTGTTCTTTATCATTTCAGTTTCCCAACTGATTGAAAAAGCAGCTCCATTTTCATTAATAAGTGGTATTCTCACAAAAAGCTTTGATTTTCTGTAGAAGTTCCTCAAAATCAACAGGTTTACTCAACCAATCGTTTGCTCCTACATTTAAGCCCTGTTCCGCCACCATTTCTCCATAAGCAGTAATCAGTACAATAGGTAATTCCTGGAGTTGAGGATGCTGGCGGAGCCTTTGCGTTACCTCAATTCCATTCATCTCTGGCATCATCATATCGAGCAATACTAAATTGGGGGGTGAGGCAAAGATATGTTCTAAGGCACTCCACCCATTGTCTGCCACCTCTACTGCATAACCCTCATCCTCTAAAACGGTTTGCAACAGAAATAAGTTGTCTGCCAAATCATCCACGATTAGGATGCGGTATCTAGAAGAATTTCTAACCACAACCATGCCCCAAAAACAGTTGTTAAAAAGCTGATAAGCTCAGTCGATTTTGTTATCAGCTATACTTATAGTTCTTGTTAAGGAGCCGAGTAACCTCACTCTAAAGGAGTAGAATTAAACGGCTTATTTTCCTATATTCTTATGCCACTTTAAGATAGAAACGGAATTAGCTAGTGTAATACATTGTTTTACGCTATGCGGAGGAAAATATTGATACTGGAAGGGGTATTACCGAGTGCAGCATGACGAAAATAACCCACCCGTCTAAAAAGGTGAAAAAGCTTACTGTACAAACAATATCCCTTTTGTCTCGGAGCCTTATCTTTTTTGCCTTCTTGCACTAGATTAAGCAATTTTTTCTGCATTATGGGTGATGCATCTAGCCAAGGAAGCAACAACCGCAACTAACTTATTGGGATCAACAGGTTTAGAGACGTGCCTCTGAAATCCAGCATTAAGAGCCTGGGTACGCTCCTTCTCTCCCGCGTAGGCAGTCATAGCAATGGCAGGAATTTGTCCACCCTGTTCAGGAGGAAGGGTTCTAATTTTGCGAATCAGCGAGTAGCCATCTTCTACAGGCATCGCAATATCGCAGATCAAAAGCTCTGGTTGGAATTTGCTATTAATTTCAATCGCTTGACTGGCAGATGTAGCGATCGCTACTTGTACTTGGTATTGTTCCAGAATGATGGAAGTCAACTCGAGGCTATCTAAATCATCATCAACGACAAGTACTCGTAAACCTTCTAGAGTATCAAAGTTTACTTCTAATTGGGGATGCAAACCGTCATCAAATTTTGAAAACATAAAAGTGTCTCCTGGGTGGTAGCTCATCAGGGAGGAAGTCCTGCTAGGCAGCTAGCGGGAACTAGCTACCTAGGGGGCATATTTAATAATTAGTACTTTAGCGTTATCTCTAGCGATATATCTCAACCCTTCGCTACAGTTATTCATAAAAAATCAACATACTTCAACTAGCAGGGTTATATGTCTATCGGCTGATTATACAGGGGTTATAAGAATTCTTAAGGGTATTCAAGGGCTCCCCCGTCCTCACGAAGTAGAACGGGGATTCGCCGTTCATCGCTCATTGCAATGAACCATACGCAATCAACAATGAACAAAACGGCTGGCGGCATTTCTGAGGGATGGGGATTCCAGCCGTTTTAATGTTGAAACCCGATTGCGTTTCTGATTCTTCCCCTTTTTCCCCTCGCGCTCTTGTTTCAGTGAACCCACCCCACTTGTAATCTTCGATTCAAGTGGGGCTTGCGCTCCGTCATTTTCTGGTCAAAACTGGGCTTCAATCAAATCGAGGAGGCAATTCAACAGGGGAGAGAGTATCGGGATCAGAGGGTGAGGGTGAACCTTCAGGAGAAAGGGAGGGTGAGGGGGAAGCTGTAGGCGCAGGCGAAGGAGAGGGTGAAGGTGAACTGATTGAAGAGGACGAGGGGGTATCGGTTGGAGAGGGTGGGGGTGAACTAGAAGGGGAAGGTGAGAGGGATGAGGAAGTTGGAGGAGAAGGCGCTGGTAGTGCTGAAGGAGGAGGGGAGGGAAGTTGCAGTGGGATTGCGGGAAGCCCAGGGGGACGCTGAAGTCGTTGTTGGGAAGGTAACGATGGGGTAGGGGTAGGTTGCGATTGTGGAGGAATGAGTGTTTCAAACGTGACTGAGCGACTGATTTCTTGAGCTGCCCCATTGGTGACTTTAAGCGTTATGGTTTCACTAGAGGGTTGCGGGCTTAAAGGATAAGGTATCGCTCCCCTTGGGGGAACCGTTCCAGGGGAGGGTAAGAGTTCAACTTTCATGTCTTTTCCTCCCTCCACTTGCCAGGATAAAAGCAAGGGTTTGAGCGGTTGATTAGGAAGAATGGGAATAATATATTTCCCCCCTGCTTCCTGATTATTGACCTTAAAAGCCACAATTTTGAGCGGTACAATATTGGCTAGAATTTTGATAGTATCCGTCTTGGATGAGATGGGTTTATCTATTTGTTCTTTTTTGGGAACGGCTGTAAGTTCAAAAATATACTCACCCGGTTGACGAGTTCCTGTCGGCACATTTTTACACACTAAATCTTGGGGAATTTGACAGAATGGTTTGAGGTCTTGAGGTATCCCTTGACTAAAATCGTAACGCTTCAACGCACTATTTACTGAGCCATCAGATGCTCGACCAATCAGTTTTAATTCTTTGAGCTGTTCGGGATTATTAATTTTCCAATTTAGGAGAATTGTATCTCCAACACCAGTATTACCACCTGATTCTTGAGTTCTCACCGGAGTGTTCGCCTCTTGGTAAACGGGTCGAGTGGAAACAAACTCGCTAATCTTGGGTAATTCAACCGGTTGAATAGCAATGGCGCTTGTTTTTAGGCTATCTACAGGAACATCTGGTTTCTGTTTAGAAATTACTTTTAGTTCAAATACATAATCTCCTGGTTGACGGGCTTCTGTACGGATATGTTTGCAGATGAGTACGGTGCGGATAACGCAGAATTCTTTTAGGCGATCGGGAATGCCTTTACTAAAATCGTAAGTAACAGGTTGAACAGGAGCTGCTCCTTCCGAAGGCTGGCCTGTAATGGCAAGGGTTTGAATTTGTCGGGGGTTGCGAATTTGCCAATTTAAGCGGACAAAATCGTTATCTGCTTCTTGGTAAGAGGAGCTATCGGAAGCAAATTCCAGAATTTTAGGGGGGGCTGGGGGTTTGAAAAATAGCCACCAAATCAGAAATGCGATCGCAACGAGTGTTCCCACCCCAGCTAAAAGCACCAGGAGAAACTGCCACCAAGGACGGGGTTCCCACAATAATGCCCCTTGAGGCATATCGGTTGGTAATGTCAGTAAGTGGGGGTCTTCGAGTTTAATCCCAAAGTGTATCAGTCGGCCCCCCCCGTAAACTGGGCGACGCCACCATTTAGTGGGTTTTACCTGTAAGGCAACAATCCCTATCGCCCCCGGTAATATGCCCACTTGCACAGGGTCTAAGCTATAGCTACACAGTTGCTCTTCTTCTAAGCTAACGGGGTGGACGATAATTTCTCGTGGTGTATTCCCCGCATTCATCAACCGGACTTCATACAATCCCGCAGAACGCCTGACTTGTCCTAAAAGGGTGCGAAGTTCGACGGTGATGAAATAGACAGGGAGAATCTGGAGGTAGATGACATCGAGGAGTACCAAATCCGGATTGTTTGCCGATTGTAAGCGGAGGGTGGCGAAGTAATTTCCAGCAATGGCATTGAGTGGAGGGTTCAACAATAATACGATTTCACCGCGATCGCCAGGGTTAAGGTCTAATCCATCGCTTGTGGTGACTAAACCCGGTAGCTGTAAGCCTTCCGGGTAGCGCACTTGCCACCAGCTTTCCTCCAAATCTTCACAAGTTAGCCAAAATCGGTCAACGCGATCAGAGCGATTATCTACTAAGACGGATACTTGGATCAGTTGTCCGGGTTGCAGGATGAGGGGGGCAACAGAACTCGTCGCAGGGACAACGGTAAATGTAGCATCACTAACTCGAACGGCATCTTCAATCGCAGGCAAAATCTGAAGCCGTTGAGAGTAGCGAATCGGTGTATCTTCAGGATAATGCTGTGGTGCATCGACAACTAGCTGGTAGTGGTAGTTACCCGGCAAGGTTTGCGGCGGGACTTGAAATTGGAAAACAACTTCACTGGTAGACTTGGGACTTAATGCCAGTCGTTCAAAGGGCGAAGTACACCACTGGCGCAGCATTTGCGACACCTCATCAATATAGATGTCGATTAATGCACTTTGATTGCCTTTATTACTCACCGTGACGCACAGCTCAAAATTCGATCCGGCGGTTACGGCATAATCACCAGAGGGATTGAGGATAACGGCGAGGGGTTTACCGGGGGCTAAGGCTTGCTGAATAGTTTGAGGGAGTTGCTTGATGCCTTCTTTGGAGGCAAGGCGAATGCGGTATAGTGTCTCGTCTGGGAGTTCGATTTCTTGGACAAAGCCTTGCTCAATGAGAGCATAAAGTGCGATCGCGGCATCGCCTTCATCCTGATCAGTATTGGCCGCTACGTCGTGCAGGGTACAGTCTCCTTGGCGCATCATCCACTGTACGACTTTCCGTTGGGAGTCAGGCAGCGCTAGGATATCGCCCATGCTTAAACCTGCATTGCTTTTATCCTCTGTTCCTAAGGAACCACTATTGGGCGTCTTTCTCGCCATTTTCCTGACTCCTGATTTTTAATCATTTAAGTGTTGCAAAGATTTAAGAATTGATTGAAAAGATGCTGGATTTTAAACCGCAGATTAACGCAATCTTTAGCAGATGAATAGGGGTGAGGGTGATGTGAGGGATGTTTTGAATGGGAACTGTAGGGTGGGCAAAAGCTAGAGAGCTGGAAAAGCTTTTGTTATCGGTAAAACTTTGCCCACTCTACCCTTGAGAGTCCTACTACAGGATAGATATCATCAATAAATTGTTGGAACGCATATTTTATCGGTGTGTATCTGTGTGCATCTGTGGTTCATTTTTTTCACGAATCCTATAGAATTGCTATAGTTAACAATTATTTGCAATTTGTATTTATTTTCTGTACACTCTGCAACCTTACCTCATGGTCTTCACTGCCACTGACAGCGAGAAGATCATTTTTCCGCAAGATTAGATCCACATCGTTGATTTTTCTACGGAACTGAGCGAGTTTTTTCCCAGTTTGGAATTTGAGGTCGCGTCTCCCTTCACTGGTTAACGGCCAAAGCATTTCTCGACCATCATCCCCAGCGCTGGCTAAGTAGCAACCGTTTTTGCTCAATTTCACGGAACGCACGGGTTTACGTCCATGACCGAATGACCATTCATCCAGCATTTGGCAGGGGGTATCTTTAACGAGGCATTCACTCATGTCCCAGAGGGTGATGTATCCCTGATTATCTCCCGTTGCCATCAAATTCGGTTTATCAGCAGCGACGGCGAGACTTTGGATGTAGTCATTTTGGTCGCCTTCCCGGTAGGGTACACGGCGGATTTGGTTGGAATTCATATTCCACACCACTAATCGGTTATACCGTCCACCAACGGCTAAATTGGTACTGCCTGCACCGACAACGGCTAAATCATAGATGGCAAAATCGGATTGTAACTTAGCGAGGGGGAGTTTGCGATCGCTCCCAATATTCGAGAGATTGCGTTCAATATCCCAAGCTAAGATTAAGCCACTGCCATGACTACTAAATAGATAGCGCGAGTCTTTGGTAAACTCTAAATCCAAGACTCGGTCGTCTTTCTCGTTGAAGAATGTCTCTATCGGTTCATCACGATTTCCTAACACATCCCATAATTGGATTTCTCCATTCTCTAAACCGGCGGCGATGAGGTCATTGTTCACGGGTTTGAAACGAACAACACGTACCGCTTTCCCATCCGTTCGTGCAAATACTCCCCTGGCTTTGAGGCTATTTCCGCGAACACCCCACAAGCGAAGTGTTTGGTCGTCGGAAGCACTGATAACTCGGTCAGCTATGCCATTAAAGCGCACAGAGGTGACAGAACCCGTGTGTCCCTCAAAAGGACGCAATAACAGGAATAACAGCAGCAGTATGAGTAGCCCTCCTAACGCCTGCAACCACACAGGTACAACAGGCAGAACGCGCAATTCTACCGTTTGAGTGTCATTACGGACATCAATGCGCTTATCCGATAAAACGGCTATAACTTCCAACAGCAGTTTCTCGCCAATGCCCCAGCGAGGACGGGGTTTACTCACCACCAACTGAGCTATACTCGTCTCACCTGGGTTGAGGTCTATCTGGGCAGGAACTCTCTCTACAGTGCATTTTTTGTAGTCTTTGCCGGAGAGTTCAACTTCTGCATAGGAAGATAAATTACTAGTATTTTCAAACTGAAGATTATAAACTGCGGGTTCAGACTGACGTTTCCACCCCTTTTTTCCTTTAGCGGGAATGGTTTGCTGTTCGGGTGTACAACTAAAATCTACATAACCCGTAGGTAAAATTTCCAGAGTGCCTTGGTCGCGGGCAACTGTTCCTTTATAGTGCGCTGCTTCAATGGTAAAGGGATAAATCTGACAAGGGGATTGAGAAATCTCAGATGGGGGTTGGCAAGAAAAGATAAATTCAGTTTGTTCACCCGGTTCTAATTTAAGGCGTTTTTCAGCCCCTTTGAGTAACCAATAGGGATTGATTCCCAAAAAACTGAGTACAGCATCAGTCGTTTGTTGATTAGGGTTAAATACGCGAACCGGAATTTCGACTAATTCTCCCGGATAGATTTGAAATTTGTTGACTGGCAAGTCAACTTTTAAAGGTTGAAAGCTGGTTCCTTCCTGTACGTACAGGCGTAAAATCTGACGTTCCTCATCGCGGAGTTCTACTGAGAAAATTCGCACGGTGAGGTTCATCATCCCCGCAAAACCGGGTACGGGAGTATCGGTAATGGTGACACAGAATTTAGTACTATCTCCCGGTGGTTTTTTGGAACTCACTTCCGGAGAGAGGGTGTACCAGCGAAAATTAGGGCTAGAGTCAGTGCCAGCAGCAATCACCTCTAGCTGAAATGAAGCAAAGCGATCGCTATCATTAATGACAGTGACTTCAAAGGAGGCAGGTGGCCCACCAGGCCGGAATTTGAGGACCTGCGCGGAGACTGTAGCTGTGATTAGGTTATCCGCCATTGAAGTAGAGGGGGAGAGGTGGACGCGGGGACGCGGAGACGCGGAGACGCGGAGAGGAAGAAGGGGACGCGGGGACGCGGAGAGGAAGAAGGGGAAATACAGAAAGTTAGGGACGTGAAGAAGAAGAGTTGGAATTAATTGTCCATTTTTCTGGATGTGAAATCATAGCAACCAGTTGACTGAGTACTTCTTCGCATCGTTGATCTAAATCTAGAGCTTCATCTTTACTAAAGTAACCACATCTCAAAGCAATCTCAATCCAAGTTTGAGTTTCGGCTGCCTCACTTTCAGCATCATTTAGCTTACTAACAAATGCTGCTGGATACCTCCTTTTTTTCCAAGCTTCTGTAATATTGGCAGCTACAGAACGAGAGGAGCGGCGTATCTGATCGGTTAAAGAATAGCGTTCTTCTACTGGAAACGATTTAGTTAGCTCAAAAATCTTCATAGCTACATCCATTGCATTTTGCCATACCCTTAATTCTTTAAATGAGCGAATATTTGCCATTACACCCGTCTCACTCTCTTTATCTTTATGTCTCTATCTCTATGCCTCTCAATTCTCTCTTTCCCCGTGTCCCCGTGTCCCCGCGTCCCCGTGTCCACTTCTCCCCCTTCCCCTTATTTCGAGCCTTTGGTTTGACTTCTAATTGCTTTTGCTTTTTGTTGCAAGGCTTTTAAGTAAGCAATCTCACTTGTTCTTGCTCCTGTATGAGCTTTAGTTTGCTCACTTTTATTGCGAAGTTGTTGAAGCTGTTGGGCAAAAGTTTGTTCGCGGATGTAGACGGCTTGAGCCATTTGCTGGAAAAGTCGCGCTAACTGTCCTAATTCATCCGATTTTTTCGCTACTTGACCCAAACTGGCTAAATCAGCTTCTTCATCTTGGTCAGTTATGAATTGTTCGCTACTTATTTTTTGCGCTAATCTCGCCATGGGTTTAATGGGTTGGATGACTGCCCGCTTCAGTAAAAAGTTAATCAACAGAAGGACAAGGGCAAAAATACCAATAAAAATCCCCATGAATAAGGCTAAATACTGATGCGCGATCGCAAAAACTTGTTGTGAAGGAACGTAAATCGTTTGAGTCCCTAAAACTTTATTTAATTCCCACCCAAAGCCGTGTTGGTCGCCATAAGTTACAAGCTGACTTTTTGGAGCATTCTCTGGAGTACTATGGCAGCGCAGACAACTTTGTTTAGTAATTGTAATGGGTTGGGCATAGTAGAAAACGTTTTCGCCCTCCCTATTTCTAAATCCAGATAATTCCTTTAAATCCGGTTGCTGGCGAAATTCTTCGACAAGCTCGGTTTCAAATTTATCGGCTTGGTCTCTTAGATTGGTAGGATTTAATACTGCATCTTTATAAAAGTAATCTTGATAATCGGGGTCTTTGCGGAGAATCTCAAAAACTTCTCGAACAGCGAAGCTTGGTATCGATTGAGGAATAAATTCTGGGGCTGTTTCTACTCTAGAAGCTAAAAGAGGATTAATTTCTGTGTTGGTATAGTTTCTCACAGAGTTCATAACTCCCATGAGAATTTGTCCTTTATAGGCTACATCTGCTTCAGCTTTTTGCTGAGTAGCTTGTGATAAAATAAATCCGCTAATGGCAATAGCACTAATAAAAACCAGGGAGAGCAAAACGGTAAATTTTGGGGCAAGCTTCAGATTTTTTAACATAATAATTTAGCTGCCTTACTGATTAGGAATGTAAAATCTTATTCTAATTTATCGAAGACGCTTTTCAATCTTCTCGATTTTTGAGATGGAGGAGAAGTTTCTGAAACCCTCTTCCGATTCTCCTGTTGCTCCTGCTGTAAGAGTTGCGTCATTTGACGCCGACGCCAAGCAAAATGCAAAATATTAATTCCCATTTCCTGAGCGGTGCGGATAGTTTCTCTGGTTAGATAAATTTCTTCATCTAATCCCCAAGCCGAGGACAAATTACCAATGATAAAGACAATTCCACCACCGACTAAGATTTGAATGGGCTGTTCGTTAATGGTAGGAAGCGCTGAAAACAAAAACGGTCGCGTTCGCAGGGGATGGTTACGGTTTAGTTGCTCGAGAGATTCTAAAGATGTTCCTAGATTTTGAGCAAAGTCTTTAAAGAAAATTGAAAGATTGTTGATGTTTTCATCTAATTCT
>CBKWLJ010000296.1:0-11356 GCA_966675205.1 uncultured bacterium | reverse complement strand
TTAGGCTCTCAACATTTGTTTACATACCTGCGTTTATTTGTACCTACCTACTTAGCAATTTAATTTATAGAGCCGAGCGCAGGCTGAACCTCGCTAACCTTAGTACAGCAATTCTAACGGTTAGGACTGACGCCAAGCCTCTATCTGTAGGGTGTGTTAGCGTAGCATAACGCACCATTACTGCTGTATCGATTTTTGCGATCGCCGCTTGATCTATTTTTGTAAGAAAATCTCCCCTTTAACGATATATCTAAAACCGAACGATGTTACAAAAAATCAACATATTGGAAACCCTTAGCACTTGAATATTGACGGTCTTCACTAGTAACCAAAAATTGTGGCGACCTACTTAATGTAGAGGATTGCATCACCAAATTAGGAAAAATGTTAGAGGAAAAACTCGCTCAATTAAAAAGCATCTTTTACGAGATGGAACGGTCTTTAATTGCCTATTCTGGAGGCATTGATAGTACCTTAGTTGCGAAAATTGCTTATGATGTTTTAGGCGATCGCGCTTTGGCTATTACCGCGAAGTCTCCTTCATTGTTGCCAGAAGAATTGGAAGATGCCCGCATCCAAGCTACAACCCTTGGAATTCCTCATGAAATCATTGAAACTCATGAGATGGACAATCCCAATTACACCTCCAACCCTGTTAACCGTTGCTACTTTTGTAAAAGCGAACTGCACGACACGCTCAAACCTTTAGCAGTGAGTCGGGGTTATCCGTATGTAGTCGATGGCGTCAATGCGGATGATTTGAGAGACTATCGGCCGGGAATTCAAGCCGCAAAGGAAAGAGGCGTGCGATCGCCTTTAGCTGAAGTAGGCGTGACTAAAGCCGAAGTCCGCCAACTCTCAAAACAATTGGGACTTCCCTGGTGGGATAAACCCGCCCAACCCTGCCTTAGTTCTCGCTTTCCCTATGGCGAAGAAATCACCATTACCAAGCTGCAACGAGTAGGACGTGCCGAGATTTATTTGCGTCGGTTAGGCTTCTCTAATCTTCGTGTTCGTTCTGAAGGTGATACTGCCAGAATTGAGTTGCCGCCAGAGCAAATTAAGGAGTTTGTTGTAACCACCGATTTACCCAAGCTAGTGTCAGCATTCCAAGAATTCGGCTTTATCTACGTCACCCTAGATTTAGAAGGTTATCGCAGTGGGAAGTTGAATCAGGTGTTGAACAATGCTCGCTCGCATTCCCCCATCCTCGCGTAGCAGCATTCATATCTAACAACTCCCCTAAGGTAGGTTTAATCAACCCAAATACCTGCAACAATCCGAAAAAATCTGTATTAAACCTTAACTTTCACCACTTGTCCGACTGCAACTGAGCATCGCCGAGGATTTCACCAATAAGGAGGAAACGAACCATGCGATTACTGCTTCGCGGACTAATTTTGGGTGTAGCAATGGGGGCAGTATTACCAGCTCAAGCAGAGCTCTCTGATCTCCAGATCATTGCAATGGTGGATGCGCTACGGATGGCAGCACCAAAGTCTGCACCAGGGCTTTATAGCGAATGGGGAGTCACCCCGAACATCATTCCTAGCTGGACAAAACAATGTGTTGAACGCGAACTGACACCTCAAGAATTTGGGAACAGCCCAGAATCGGCACGAACAACTGTAAGCTGCATTATGCGGCGCGAGCTTAATCAGCAGTTGAGTGCCACTAATAACGATGAGACGGCATCTGTGCGTCGTGTTGCTTGTTGGTGGCTGACAGGCAACTACATAGGCTGCACCAGCGAATCACAAGCGGCTTATGTGCAAAAAGTTGTCGGCTTCTATCAGCAGGAACGTTCTAAGCAAGCAGCACCAGCTGCATCTCCATCCTCATCACCCGCAGCGACGCCCTCTCCATCCCCATTACCTGCTAAGTAGATGGGCATTAATATTTGTCGTTGAGGCAAGGCAGAGGGTAGAAGGCAAAAGGCAAAACGGAAGAGGGTTTTAGGCTCTCAACATTTGTTTACACACCTGCGTTTATTTGTACCTACCTACTTAGATAGAATCTTAGGAAAATTAATTCGATTTGTAGGGCACGGCATTGCTGTGCCCTATTGTCTTACTTTTTATTTTGAATTTGGAATTGTTACAAGAGCAAAATTTTAGGGAATTCTATATTGGTAGCCTTGTGATTTATCAGCCAACCACCTTCTCACCTATCGGTAACTGCTAGAGCGACTGATAAAGATCAGCTTTTTCAAAAATGCTCTTGAAAGCTAGGTAGAATTCGAGATTGACATCTATCTACAGAAAGAGATAAGACTTGAAAATCTAATTACTTTTCTTGCTTCACACCAATATTTATGTGGAAACCTTCAACCCAAACGGCTCCTCTGCTTGTTTTATCTGGAATTTTGGCATTGGGCAGTATTGCCTGTAGTAGCGACACTTCGGAAACTTCTCCTAGTCCATCAGCCAGCGTAACCCCGGCTGCCAAAACTTCTCCTAGTCCATCAGCCAACGCAACTCCGGCTGCCAAAACCCAGACAGCTCAAAAACTAAATACGTCGCCGCCTCTTAAGAAACCAAAACCAACCGCGTCACCGACGCTATCACCCTCTCCCAACTCGGACGCTTATGATCGGGCAATCGATGCTGCTACAGGTGCGATTACTATCAGTAAATCGGCTGTGTCCCGAGAAGATTGGAAATTAGTGGCAGGCTATTGGCAACAAGCAATCACTTTGTTAAAAAACGTACCTACCGCTAGTGCCCAGCATCCTATGGCGACACAAAAGCTGCCTCAATACCAGCGTTTTTTAGCAGAAGCCAAGGAAAAAGCGGCTCCTCCACCAAAAAAAACGCAGCAAGGTGATATCAATCCCCAGTTTTTCTCTATCCCTATTAAAGGACGAGTAGGGGGAATACCCATTGTTGAAGTTACTTTCAACGGTACGCGGAAATTCGATATGCTTTTTGATACAGGTGCTAGTAGCACTTTAATCACCACAGAAGCAGCATATTCCCTAAAATTGAAACCCATTGGTTTAACAAACACTATTGTTGCTGATGGGGCAGTTGTCTCCTTAGCGCTTGCTGAACTCCAGTCTTTAGAAGCTGATGGCCGCCTAAAAAGAAAGCTGCGTGTGGCAATCGCCCCTCCAGCCATGCCGATTGGGCTGTTGGGACATGACTTTTATGAAGGTTACGACATTTCAATTAAAGCAAATATCATCGAACTCCGCCGACGTTAATTTAAGCGTTCCTGCAACACTTCAGTGTAGTCATGTTTTTGTGTGCAATTGGTGGAGAAACAGGAAGTTGTGGCCAATACTCAAGAGAACCCCAGCCAAATTATAGAGGTGTTTGGCTGAGGTTATTTTTCAACACTTGAAAACTTCGTCAAACATCAGCTAATACCTGTTGAGGGATTTTCGTAATTGTTGATCAAATCAGTAAAGACTTGATTGAGTTGCCCTGTACAACAATCCGCTTGGGTCAGGATATTGCTTGGAGGAAAGAAGAAGGATTTAATCGCATTGAGGGAAGCGGTGAGGGAGAATTGGCTGAAATTCGGTATGCGGATGGCAACTTGCTGATTGCGAACCGAGAGAACTTGAAACCAAGTTGACATCGTTGCTGGCAATTCTTGACTAAACCGCAGCACCATCGTCTGAGTTGAGAGAGATTGGGCATAGGCAGGAGATAAAAAGAGTTGATAGCGTGCGGCGTCTGGTGTAAGTTGTTTAACAAAAGCTAAACTGGTACCTCGAAGCAATTGCCGTAGTGGGTCAGCTTCTTCCCCAATATGTTCTTTGACAAGGGTGCTTTGAGCAAGAGCTTCGTTGAGATTGGATCGATCCGTTATACTCAGGTGAGTCCCGCCGATCGCACTGATCAGATACTTAGAACCCCGCACCTGAGCAAAAGGTCGCAGTTGATGGTCTAACGCGGGAGCGATCGCATCTTCAGTACTCGTCAAAATTAAAGTGGGAACGCTCACTTGAGACAATCCCTTATTGCCAAACAACCGCCCTGTCATAGGATTGAGCGCCATCACCTGTACCACTCGCGAATCTCGTAAATTCATGCGATTATCCGGCAAATCGGCGGCAGAACACTGAAACCAATCAGCGGGTGAACGTCCAATGGGGCTGCGGTTTTGACAATACTGTCGTAGCTCCCTTAAGTTCAGCTCTCCCCCAGCTAAGGCTAAGGCTGTGTAGCCTCCCAAAGAGTGACCGATGACACTCACTTGCTCAGTATTGAGTTTACCCTGCAAGGGGCCCTCCTCCCGATTGAGTCGGGCAAAGCGGTCGAGGATAAAGCTGACATCTTTGGGACGATCAATAAATTCTGAAGCACTTAACAAGTCACCCGGACTACCACCGAGAGAGACACCATTGAGCCAGTTAAAGTTGCTGCCAGGATGCTCTATGGAAGCGACGGTGAACCCATAGGAGGCTAAATGACGGGCAAGGTAGGTTAAGAATTTGCGATCGGAACCAAACCCGTGAGAGAGAAGGACAAGAGGGCCAGAGGCTCGACGAGCCCAGTAGAGGTCAACCGGGATAGTACGGTCTCGTTGACGGTCTCGTAGAACCAGCGTATCCTCGCGTACATAGTAGCGGCCGGGAGCAGATGGATCGAAGCTAGGGTTGAAATTCGCTGTGTCAGCAACCGTTAATTCCTGCTTCAGCATAGGGCCGATCGCAAGGCTTTGCCAGTAGGATGCATTAAACTGAAGAGCAATTCCGATCGCTGAGGTGGCATCGACCACTAAACTCTCCTCCGGGTAAGCCTTTAAAAAACCAATGACACTTAAGCCATTGGCTTGCCTTGCAGCTAAAAATAACGCTGCCTTTAATTGGTCTACACGGCTATTAGGCAGAGCCAACCCAATATTTTCCAGCAACCTTGCACCATCGGCAGAACGCAGCAAGTCGTTGAGGAATTTCTCCGTCATATTGGGGTCGATTTGTAGGTGCTTATTGAGCATCTGCTGCACCTGAGGCGTCAGTACCGCGCTATACGGTTGGAGTGTGGGGGGTAAATTGCCAGTTTTGGCAAAGGCTTCCAAATCAGTAATGGTCACTGATTGCTCAAACGGGCCGAGGCGTAGGGTTAAGCGTTCAGCCGCCCTCGTGGGCGCAGCAACCGCCGAACACAAAGTGAAACAGAGCGCCCATAAAGCGCCCTGCCCCATGGTTTTGATGGGTTTTTTCCAACGAAATAGTGTCTTGCTGCGAGGAGATACCCTGCCACCAGAGCTATTGAGCTGAAAATTCATAATGAGTAATTTTGCTAAGGATGTGAGTGGAGCTAATAACAATTTTGCTCAATGCGACCCGATCAAAAGTCTCCGAGTTTCCCAATGCTATTTGCTATACCGATAATATTTCTTGCGAAATCGGGTCAGCCAATCAGGACTGAGTATAACCATATTCCAGAATGATATTAAATTGAGCGCTCTTTGCTGCGGACAACCAGATAATGGACTCTCACCTCCCCCAACATCGGCAACAAGGTTGGCTGAATTTGCTAGTTCGCCAACAAGGGAAATTTATTCTTGCTCTTCCCGTATCTTGCCTAATCACATCCCTGTTTGTCTTTGGTTGGTTGCAACTCAAGACAGTACAGGCTGAGGACTCGGTACGACACACTCAACAAGTCCGTTTAGAAGCCAAGCGCTTACTTACGGCTCTTTTAAGTGCAGAAACAGAAGTCCGGGGCTATGAACTGACCCGTGATCAGGAATTCCTTAACAATTATCAATCAGCGATCGCAGCAATTCCAGTGTCTTTGGAGCAACTTCGGCAACTGGTTCGTGATCACCCTTCACAAACTCAACAAATCCAAAAAATTCGAGCGGCAGCAACGGTGAGAGTCAGCCTCTTGCAGCGCAATCTCAAGCTACTGGGTACTCAACCCAATTCCCTGACTGAGCCATCCAAGTTAGTGCCTCTGGTGCTCGAAGGCAAGCAGGCAATGGATCGAACCCGAATTGAGATTGAGAAGTTCCTAGCAGCAGAAGAAAAACTGCAAATGCAGCGGAACCAACAATTAAGGCAACAGCAGTCTATCACTTGGTTGGTAATTGCTCTGTCGGCTGGATTGGGTATGGGGGGTTCCCTGTTAGCGGCTTACCTCTTGCATCGTCTGGAGCGAAAACTGATAGAACGCGATCGCAATTTACGAGAAAGTGAAGCTCGATATCGGACTGTAGTTGAGAATTTTCCTAATGGTGCCGTATTCTTATTCAACGGTGAGTTGCGCTACCTGCTGGCCGATGGTCGCATCTTAGCGACAGTTGGTCTATCCAAAGATCAATTAGAAGGCAAAACGATTTGGGAAACCCTCCCAGCAGACACTTGTTCTGTACTTGAACCCCTTTATCGTGATGCTCTAGCAGGAAGGGCAAACAGTAGTGAAATTTCCTATGGTGACCAGACGTTCCTAGTCCATACCCTTCCACTAGCAAACGACAGCGGTGAAATCTTTGCCGGAATAGCTGTCTCTCAAGATATCACTCAGAGTAAACATACAGAGGAACAACTCCATCGAGTAAACCGCGCACTCAAGACCATCAGTGAGTGCAACCAGGCAGTTGTTCGTGCTACAGATGAGACAACCTTACTACCAGAAATTTGCCGAATTATTGTAGAGTTTAGCGGCTACCATGGCGTTTGGATTGGCTTTGCCGAGCAAGATCAAGCCAAAACAGTGCGACCCGTTGCTCAAGCCGGCTATCAAGACAATTATCTCGAATCCATTCAAATTTCCTGGTCTGATACACAACGAGGTCGTGGTCCCACAGGTACAGCCATTCGTACAGGTCAACCCAGCATTGCTCAAAACATCTTAACCGACCCTAATTACCTGCCTTGGCGCGAAGCCGCACTGCAACGAGGTTACGCCGCCTCCATTGCCTTACCCTTAATTGTTGAAGGGAACCCCTTGGGTGCGTTGAACATCTATGCCACCGAACCCAATGCATTTAATGACGATGAAGTCAAGTTACTCACTGAACTAGCTAATGACCTCGCCTATGGGATTACCGCTTTGCGTGCCCAACTAGGATGCCAACGCACAGAGGTAGCACTGCGCGAGAGCAAGCAGCGTTTAGACGGTATTCTCAATTCCATTGAGGATTTGGTGTGGTCGGTTTGTGCGACTACCTACGAGGTACTCTACCTCAATCCAGCAACAGAGGAGATTTATAAACGCCCTGTCCAAGCATTCTTTGATAACTCTAATCTCTGGTTAGAAGCCGTTCACCCAGAAGACAGGGAACAAGCTAGTACCTTTTACCAAAGGACCCTGGAAATGGGCAGTACCCAGATGGAATATCGCATCTTGCGACCAGATGGCGAGGTGCGCTGGCTGCTTGACCGGGCGAGTGTTACGTATGATCAGGACGGTACACCTATCCGCATCGATGGGATTGCTACCGATATTACAGAGCGCAAACAAGCAGAGGCGGCACTGCGAGCGAGTGAGGAACGCTGGCATTTAGCGTTGCGCGGCAACAATGATGGCGTCTGGGATTGGAATGTCAGAACCAATGAAGTCTTCTTTTCACCTCGTTGGAAAGAAATGCTGGGGTTTGAAGACCATGAAATTACTAATCAGTTGGATGAATGGTCTAAACGAGTTCATCCGGATGACATCGGTTGGGTAACGCAAACCATTCAAGAGCATTTTCAGGGTAAAACTCCTTATTACATCACCGAGCACCGCATCCAGCGTAAAGATGGTAGTTACATCTGGATTCTCGATCGCGGACAGGCGGTTTGGGATGAACAGGGCAATGTGGTACGGATGGTGGGGTCTCACAAGGATATCAGCGATCGCAAAGCCGCAGAAGCCGCCCTCCAGTACCAGTTAGAATTTGATCAACGGGTTGCTAGTATCTCCACTCGTTTCATCAACTTAGCGTCCGCAGAAATTGCACCAGCGATCGATCAAGCCCTAGCAGAAATCGGAGCGTTTACCCAGGTGGATACCTGCCATCTTTTCCTATTTTCTAGGGATGGCACAACCCTGAGCATGGCTCATGAATGGGTGGCACCGGGTATAGAACCTCATATCCAAAACCTGCAAAATGTATCCTCAGTTGCCTTTCCCTGGGCATTAACCCAGATCCAACAAGGCGAGCTCGTCTACATTTCCCGCTTCGATGATCTGCCAGAAGAGGCAACCTTTGATCGAGCCAACTGGCAAATTTTTAAGCTTCAATCTCTGATTGCTATTCCCCTCAACTATCAAGGCACTGTGATCGGTTGGGTTGGCCTTGCCTCTTACACTCAGGAAAAAACCTGGTTGCAAAGCAGCATTAATCTCCTGAGAATTCTCGGTGAGATCTTTACCCATGCACTACAACGTCAACACTCAGAAGCTGCTTTAAGAGCAAGTGAAGAACGCTTCCGCGCCATGTTCGAGAAAAGCCACGCTATCAAGCTGATTATCGATCCTGACTCCGGCGCAATTGTGGATGCCAATCCTGCTGCCTTGAGCTTCTACGGCTACTCCCGCTCCGAACTTCTAACCAAGACAATCGTTGATATCAACACGCTCTCACCCGAACAAATCAAAATCGAAATGAGGCAAGTACAGTCGGAGGAGCGCCATTACTTCGTGTTTCAGCACCGACTCGCTTCAGGGGAAGTTCGGGATGTGGAAGTTTACTCCAGCCCTATAGAGGTTCAAGGGCGCACCCTATTGATTTCCCTAATTCATGATATTACTGCCCGCAAACAAGCAGAAATGGCTTTGCAAGAAAGTGAAGAACGCTTCCGTGCCATCTTTGAGCAAGCGGCTGTGGGAATTGCGCTGACAACTTCTTCTGGTGAAATATTGCGGGTTAACCAAAACTATTGTGAAATTACGGGATACACCGAATCAGAACTGCTACGGCGACCATTTCAGGAGATTACCCACCC
Source organism: uncultured bacterium (assembly GCA_966675205.1). Taxonomy (GTDB): domain Bacteria; phylum Cyanobacteriota; class Cyanobacteriia; order Cyanobacteriales; family Coleofasciculaceae; genus JBFLZA01. Next base: position 2,463 of record CBKWLJ010000296.1, on the reverse strand, counting down.
AGATGACTTAGAGCAAAATTTAGATTATCTACAGCAGGTGATGACGGGCCAGATGCCAACCTACTCTATGGAAAAGCGCTACATCCGCAAAGATGGTAATTGGCGATGGGTTCATGTCACAGTATCCGTAGTACACGACTCAGTGAACGGTCAAAACTACGCCCTGGGAGTAATCAAGGATATTCATGACCGCCAGCAGGCCCAAGAGGCGCTGCGTGAAGTCAATCAAACCCTTCAGGCACTGATTCAAGCCTCACCCCTAGCTATTGTTGCCCTCGAACCGGATGGTCGGGTAAAAACGTGGAACGAAGCGGCCGAAAAAACGTTTGGCTGGAGTGCAACAGAGGCAATCGGTACGCAGTTCCCCATTGTCCCAAGCGATAAACAGGATGAATTTCACCAATTGCGTCAGCGCGTTTTGCAAGGCGAGTCCCTGACAGGGGTGGAAGCTTTGCGGCAAAATCGGGACGGTACAGGCATTTATATCAGCATCTCAGCCGCACCGCTATACGATGCTACGGGTCAAATCGATGGCATTATGGCGGTAATTGCTGATATTAGCGACAAGAAAGTTGCCGAGGAATCCCTTCGAGACAGCGAAGCCAAGTTTCGTGCCTTTTTAGAAGCGGCTTCAGAAGCGGTGATTGTCACGAACGCCAAAGGCGAAATTATGGTGTTTAATGCCAAAGCTGAAGAATTGTTTGGATACAATCGCACGGAAGCTTTCGGTCGCACGGTTGAATTCTTGATGCCGGAGCGATACCAGCAAGTCCATACCGAACATCGCGCTCACTATAAAACTCATCCTATCAAGCGATCGATGGGCAAAACGAATAACTTGTTTGCTCGACGCAAGGATGGAACAGAGTTTCCCATCGAAGCAGGACTCAGTCCGGTTCAAACCAAAGACGGCAAATTTGTGATGACTTTTCTCACCGATATCACAGAGCGCAAACAAGCGGAAGAAGAGATTAAAAGACTTAATGAAAGCCTAGAACGCCGTGCTGTCGAAGTTGAGACGCGATACCAGCAGATTGTCGAACTAGCAGAGGAAGGAATTTGGGTGATTGACAACCAAGGCAAGACAACCTATGTCAATCAGGCTATGGTGAGGATGCTGGGCTATACAGAACAAGAAATGTTGGGGCGTCCAATTTTTGACTTTATGGATGAAGCCGCTCAACCAATCTCCAGCGCTAATTTAGAGCAACGAAAACAGGGGATTGGGGAAAAGCATGAATTCAAACTCAAGACTAAAAATGGCACAACTTTATGGACTTATATGTCCACGAGTCCAGTTTTGGATGACATTGGCAAGTTGTTATGGTCTTGTGCCTTAGTTTATGACATTACTGAACGCAAGAAAGCCGATGAGCAATTGCGCGAAAGTAGTGAACGCATTAGCCTTGCTAATGCTGAATTAGCCAGAGCAACTCGCCTTAAAGATGAGTTTTTGGCGAATATGAGTCATGAATTACGCACGCCCCTCAACGCGATTCTTGGTTTAGCTGAAGCTCTACAAGAAGAGGTTTATGGGTCTTTAACAGATAGGCAGAAGCGCTCACTTGTGACGATTGAACAAAGTGGAAAACACTTGCTCGATCTGATTACTGACATTCTGGATCTCTCGAAGATCGAATCTGGAAAAATGGATTTGCAAATCACTTCCATTTCCCCTCAAAGTTTGTTGGAATCCAGCTTAACTTTTGTCAAACAGCAAGCGCATCACAAAAATATCAAGCTTAACGTTAAGATTCCTGAAGGATTGAGGAATATCGAGGTTGATGAGCGCCGAATGCGGCAAGTTTTGGTGAATTTATTGAGCAATGCAGTGAAATTCACCTCAGAAGGGGGTGAGGTTCGAGTGCAAGTTGAAACCGACGCGGAAGCTGAAATTCTCAAGTTGAGTGTGATTGATACGGGGATAGGAATTGCCCCAGAAAACCTCGATAAGCTATTTAAACCCTTCGTGCAGTTAGATACTAGTCTCTCTCGACGTTATGCAGGTACCGGTCTAGGTTTGGCACTCGTGCGACGGATTGTAGAATTACATGGAGGCAGCGTCTCTTTAGAGAGTGAGGTGGGAAAAGGGAGCCAGTTCACTGTTACCTTGCCTTGGAAGGAACCAGATAGAGGCGAAAGCGTCGGAAAAGCTGAACAAGAGTTTGAGGAATTGCCTACTATTCAAAATGCCTTAATCGTTGAAGATTCAGAGACAGCAGCTAAGCAAGTGGCTCGTTACTTGTCGGAGTTGGGTTCAGCGGCTGTGATTCATCCTCAAGGGGAAGGTGCGGTGGAAGCGGCGCAGCAATTTGAACCGGAAGTGATCATTTTGGATCTGTTACTGCCGCATATTTCAGGTTGGGAAGTCTTAGAACAGCTAAAAGCCAACCCAGCAACGCGGAATATTCCGGTATTGGTGATTTCAGTCGTGGATGAGCGATCGCGTGCTTTTGCTCTAGG
>CBKWLJ010000295.1:0-11379 GCA_966675205.1 uncultured bacterium | reverse complement strand
GGGGACGCGGGGACGCGGAGAAATTTTTATTATGGGCAATTAGCCGGACTTGATACGTAGCCCAGGCTGGAAGGTTAGAAGGTTGAAAGTTTAAATTCGTTAAAAGACCTAAAAACCTATCGATTAACTGTAGTATAGTCAGAATGACTATAAACTTGGTTGCACAAGCAACGCAGGATGCTGACTGACCCGTCAACATCTTGTACTAGATTGAGCGCTTTAGGAGTAAACTATGCGAATTGCTAAAGACGTAACAGAATTGGTCGGACGGACGCCTTTAGTTCAGCTTAATAAAATTCCCCAGGCTGAAGGGTGTTTGGCGAGAATTGTGGTAAAACTCGAAGGAATGAACCCCGCGTCTTCAGTGAAAGACCGCATTGGGGTCAGTATGATTCAGGCGGCTGAGAAAACAGGATTGATTCATCCTACAAAAAGTATTTTAGTCGAACCGACCTCAGGAAATACAGGGATTGCTCTAGCGATGGTGGCAGCCGCTAAAGGCTACCGTTTGATTTTGACGATGCCTGAAACGATGAGTTTGGAACGACGCTCGATGCTAAAAGCGTATGGAGCGCATTTAGAGTTAACCCCCGGAACTCTAGGGATGCAGGGCGCGATCGCTCGGGCAGAGGAAATTGTGGCTACAACTCCCAACGCCTATATGCTGCAACAATTCAACAACCCAGCCAATCCTCAAATTCATCAGGAAACAACCGCTCAAGAAATTTGGGAGGATACGGATGGAGAAGTGGATATCCTGATTGCTGGGGTAGGGACGGGTGGCACCATTACGGGAGTAGCCCAAGTGATTAAACAACGCAAGCCGAGTTTTCAAGCGATCGCTGTTGAACCCACTAATAGCCCGATTCTTTCCGGTGGTCAACCCGGTGCCCATAAAATACAAGGAATTGGTGCAGGATTTATCCCCAAGGTACTCCGCACGGATCTAATTGATGAAGTGATTACCGTTAGTGATGATCAGTCGATGATTTTTGCGCGACGTCTGGCGAAGGAAGAAGGGTTGCTGTCTGGTATTTCTTCTGGTGCGGCTTTGTATGCGGCGATTCAGGTGGCTAAGCGTCAAGAAAATGCGGGTCGTTTGATCGTGATGGTACAGCCATCTTTTGGAGAGCGCTATCTGAGTACTCCCTTATTCCAAGAAGAAGAAGTGCTGGAGGCTGTCGGTATCTACAAAAATTAGTTATATCAAATCCGTTTAGATAGTCATCAGAAAAATTCTCTGTGTCCGGAGCGTCTCCGTATCTTTCCTCACGATGAGTATTCAAACGGAATCGATTGAGACACAATATTATTGTGTCCCAATTGCTGATGATTTCTGTTGAGTGACCTTACCCTCGAACAAATCGAGCTAATTTCAGTCTATTGGCAACAGTGGCAAGAAAAAACTTTATCTACTGAGCCAATCGATCGCCAAAAAGCAACGGCGGCTGTCAGAGCGTTGTATGAATTAGCTGGGCAACATGAGCCGGAGATGTTCTTTGTTGAAAGCCCTCGCCAATATTACGCTCAAGCTTTCTTGAGAACATTACCCTCATCAATCCAGGGAAATGGGGCGCTAGAGCAGTATCTCAAAAGCAATCCAGACCATCGATTCATTCGCGATCCTCAACAAAATATTGCAGGCAGACTGGCGGCACAACTGCAATTACCAGTAGAACGGCTAGGAACGAAGTCTTTCAGAAGGGCGATCGACAAAATCAAGCAAGGAAAGAGCCGAGCCGAAGCCATGTCAGAGGCGCGTGCAGAAATTTACAGCCAAGAAGATGACAGGCAGCTGAGGCTACTCTCACAAATTAATGAACAGTTTCGTCAGCAATGTGGCGCATCTGCAAATACCACCTATTCTGCAATGTTCGATATCGCAGAAAACTGTACTTGGATGGGAGCTGTTTATCGGGTACTGCATCAAAATCTTCAATTACCCCAAGAACTGCTCATCAACATTGCTGATACAGGATATCAATTTTTGCATGGAGTCAATGATGGCTGCATTGATTGCTGCGCTTTGGCATTTGCTAGTGCCCGATTTGATTACTGTGTTTCTGTCCTGGGGTTTGAGGCTGATTCTAGTTGGGAAGTTTTACAGTCTTTAGTGCCAAGTCTGGGTTCAATTTTGTTTCCCTATGAAGATTTTTGTGTGGTTTGCGATCGCCCTGGCGTTCTCTCATTGAATCACCAGCAACATCTTCTTGCAGCGGCGCAACCTGCTATTGAGTTCGCAGATGGATTGGGTATTTATCTGCTTGGCTGATCAAAGTCCTCTAATACTTCTTTACAAATCGTATTAATTAATAATTTTGTTGACTCTTTCCATTCAAATTTAGCGGCTGCTGTGGAAACCCTCAATAGCCAACGTTATTGTCAACACAAGTATAAATCCTAATTATTCCCTTTACTGGCGAGGATAGAGGGCTGCCAGCATGAACGCAATTTTGAAACATCTGCAATTAGTCAGAGAGGAAATTCAATCTACTGATAGAGTCGGTGCGTTGGAAGTTGAACATAAGTTAAAAGGGACGTTTGACAGTAGCCTTTACCTGAGTATCAACGAGTTAAATGGCTTTACTGTTTGCTGGTTACAAAGAGGAACTAGCGATTGTTGTGTTGTGATTCCGTAGAACACATTAAAAAGAGAAAATTTCAATGTAATTGAGTTGACTGATGTTTACTTGAAGATTTATTTCATTTACCAACAGTTAGCAAAAGGATTTTCATCTAGCAAAAACTACCAAAAGGAAAAGATAATCATGCCAAATCAAGATTACTCAGTCCCGAGCAGGACTAAAAAAACAGGAGCGTACCTAGGAGCAGCTACCCTTGCTCTAACCACCTTGCTGCTTGGCTGCGGTGAGATTCGGCAGGCAACAACTGACGATACTACTACTACTACAGAAGATGTTGCACAAGTTTCGCCAGGAGATCCGGTCATCGGAAAAGAAGTAACGGTGAGAAGCGTAGTGCAAGAACCCGTTGGAAAGAGCGGCTTTATCATTGAGAATCGCGGAGCAGGTCAACCCGTTTTAGTAATTAATGCCACTGGCGCTCCCTTCGAGCTTCCTGCCGGCAATATTCCCATTCAAGCGACAGGTAGGGTTGAGTCACTGGCTGTTGCCGACGCCCAGAAAAAATATAATCTGACCTTAGAAGAGGGGATGTATAGAGAGTACGAAGGTCAGCCCGCTATTATTGCAAAATCCCTAGCGCTTGCTCCCAATCCTGAAGACCTGGCTAAAACTCCCACAGGCTATTTTGATAAAAATATCGCTGTAGAGGGTGACTTAAGAAAACTTGAGGACACACCCAATGCCTTCGCTTTGTTTGAAGAAGGTTGGGTTGATGATATCGGAGTGCTGGTTGTCGGTGTAGATCGCAATCTTAAAGCAAAAGGTACTCCACTTGAAGAAGGTGGAAATGTCACAGTGACTGGTGTAGCGCGTCAAGCTGATGCGAAGTTGCTACGGGAAGCTAATTTGGGTTGGGACGACGCGAAGATTAACGAGTTTGTGTCTAGATACACTAATAGACCAGTAATCATAGCCGATGGTGTTTATCCCTCTGCTGTCAATCCTGCTCCCGGTAACTAAGTGCATCCCAGCAAAAGTTTTTGACCACCTCGTCAGTCAGCTTCAGGGAACTGCGGACGCTGGGGAAGCTGGGGAAATATCAGGGATTTAAGTAGCTAGTTATTTGCAGGCAAACTGCACTAGCAGCTTCGGAATAGCAAGACCTTCTTTAACTAAGTCGAGAGAAAAGGAAAAGACTTAGTAAGACCCCTAATCAGTTTGTTGAATTCAATTAAAGGAAAAGACATGATCAACGAAAGAGAAACATTCGATCGCGAAACGGGTTATTACAAACGCGCCGTAGGTGTTTTTAAACACCGCGAGGATCTAGAAGACGTACTTAAGGCGCTCAAAAAGTCAGCTTTTGACATGAACAGAGTCTCCTTAATAGCGCGGCATATCGAAGATGTCGAAGGTGCTGAGGAGGTTACAGAAAAACACGGAAATGAAGCCAAGGAAGGAGCCGCCGCAGGTGCTGTGACAGGTACGATTCTAGGTGGTCTGGGTGGATTCTTAGTCGGTGTCGGTTTATTAGCGATTCCTGGTGTTGGCCCCATTCTTGCAGCAGGTGCAGAAATCAATGCTCTAGCCTCCACTCTGGCAGGTGCCGGAATTGGTGCAGCCAGTGGTGGTATTATTGGAGCCTTGGTTGGTATGGGCATTCCTGAAGAGAGAGCCAAGGTGTACAACAGTCGCGTCAAAGCGGGTGATTATCTATTGATGGTCAGCGGAAATGAAAATGACCTGCGTCGCGCCCAAACTATCATGCGGGAACACAATGTTGACGAATTTGGCATCTATGATGCTCCTGATCTGATGGAAAGTCAGCCGCGTGAACGCGTAGCCACTCGTGAAGTTATCCAAACTGAGCCTACTCCAAGACGCGAGCAGGTGGTAGATCGAGAGGTTGTTGCAACTCGTGACATAGATAAGGATGGCGACCCAGAGGTACTTATTGTTGACGAGCGAAAAGACATTCGATAAGTGGCTCAGCTATGATCAGCTCTGCGATTCATCGATCAAAGATGATGTAGTTGCAAGAATTTAAGACTAATAAAACAGGGGAAGTCTTCCTTCCCCTATTTTCACATTTGTACTCGCTAAACGATGACGAAGCTATTGGCGTTGATACTGCTAGCTTGTACCCAAGAAAGACGCGCTAGATCTTCGCCAGTCGCCGCAATTTCAATTACGGTAGCGCCTGTTACTTGAGTAATTGCCAAATCATTAAAGACCAAACCTCCTGATAGACCTAACTTGGTCTGATTGAGTTGGAAATTATTGATCGTATCGACACCATTGGCTGGTGCCAAAATAACAATGTCGTGACCTCCACCCAGCCAGATGGTATCGTTGCCAGAGCCAGCATCAATGCGATCGCAACCGGAGCCAGAATAGATAATGTCATTACCCGCACCGCCACGAATCGTATTATTGCCTTCACCTGCATAAATGCGATCGCTTCCAGCACCCGCATCGATGGAATCAGCATTTGAGCCAGTATAGATCAGGTCGTCACCAGCACCTGCAAAGAGGGTGTTTACCCCTTCACCGGCATAGATTTGATCACTACCATTGCCACCATAGATGAGGTCATCACCAGCACCTGCTGTGATGCGATCGCTACCATCCCCAGCATAGATCTGATTGTTGCCCTCACCGGCGTTGATGATATCGTTCCCCTTACCACCATTGGCAATGTCATTACCTGCACCACTGTTTAGGGTATCGTTACCATCGCCACCATAAAGATTATTGTTGCCCTCACCGGCGTTGATAATATCGTTGCCAGCAAAACCGTAGAAAATTTCCCCTTGATTCCCACCATTGAGGGTGTTGTTTCCAGCATTCCCCTGAATGACGGGTTTATCACCCTGACCGTTGTCAGTGGTAATTTCGTAAGTTGTGGTGGTACCACTCTCTTCATTAGACACTACCAGTAGCGGTTTACCGGTAGGACTTTCTTGTGAGGAAACAAAAACTAAACCCTCAGGAGCAAAATCACTAGGAGTATTGATGTACTCAATAAAATCGGGACTGCTAGGATTAGTAGCGTCATAAACCATGACACCCCCTGTGCGCTCCAAACCAATAAAGGCATAGGTGCGTCCAGCAATCACTCCCGTAACTACGCCTTCAGGTTCTGGCCCCTTGTTATCGCTGCGACTATCGAAGGAGTCGGTAGTCCCTTCAGAGTTAAGTAGCAGTGGAATTTGAGCGGCGGTGATTTGCTCTAAGTCGTCCCCACTGTCATAAACAAGATTGCCTTGAGCGGTCCAGATAGAGAAAGAACGAGCACCAAAAGCGTAGAGCTTATCGTAGTCACCGTCTCCATCGATGTCACCTAAGGTACTTGTCACATTCAGCCGACCCAAGGCACCATCGTCTTGCAAGTTCTCTGCATTAGGGAAAGCCGTGGGATCGAGGACTAAATCTTTAATTCTCTCCTCTTCACTCAAACCATCATAGTCACGAGCATCACCTTCATTCGCTGTAATCAGATAAGTTTGACCATTGACACTGAAAGATGCGATCGCATCTGGCTGGTACATCCCCAGTACAGGCCAGTTATTGATATTAATACCACTATCGCGATCGCTAGCATCTAAGCCATTGCCCGAAAGATTGTGATTCTTATAACCCAAAGGCTTAATATCGGTAATTTCTCCACTCTGGAGATCGAGTACGGCAATAGCATTGTTTTCTTGCAGCGTAATCCAAGCCGTTTTAGAGTCGCTCGAAATTGTGATGTACTCGGGTTCTACATCCTGAGCCACCGTAGCATTTGGCCCGAAAATCCGTACCCCTTGAGCCATCAGTGCTGATCTTTGGCTATTAAATGCAGTGAAATCAGCCGTAGTAACATCACTTTGGCTAAGATTGAGTACTCCATTGGAGAGATCGATAATGCTAACCGAACCTTCTGGGTCAACCGAATCGGGTTGATTATAACTGTTAGGTTCCCCCTCATTGGCAACTACAATCTTCTTACCATCGGGTGTAAAGGTGAGCATATCAGGCAGTGACCCAACCGTAACCGCACTTAAAAAGTTACCGTCTAAGTCATAGAAAACCACCTTGCCAGCAGCTTGGGTATCTTCATTTTCCACTGCCACAGCCACTATACCGTTCTTCACAGCAACACTATTGGCTGAGCCAAATGCTGAGATATCAATGGAAGTCAAGAGGGTAGGATTACTTGGATTGCTAGCATCCAACACGTCCATCTCATTACTGCCAGTGACTACATAAATCCGTTGAGTAATTGGGTCAAAGGCAGGAATTTCAGCGCCATTACCTGTATAGGTTCCGAGGGTAGAGAGTGCAATAGTCATTCGTGAAATCCAAGGAATAAAACTTTCAGCTTTCAGTTAGCTAATTTTTAGGAAAATGAGTCTTGTGCCAGGATGAGCTTAATTTCGCCCTGACCTAAAACAGCAAATTCTTATAACGATGCGCTTTCAGTCTTTCTGCTGTAGAGCGATCGCTTCTTTTTTCAAGCTACATTTGCCAGAAATTTGTAGCTTAATTAACTGCCCAATAATGAATGAAGAGATTTTGAGGTTTCACCCGAAACTCAACGTTACTCTTGCTACAGTTCTTGATTAGTAAGGTGTGCTAAATATTTCTCACAACTTAATTCAGAGAACCTATCGTTACTCTCACAGGTTTTGATAAAGGAGTGGTAAAGTTTCGTTTAAGGATAATAGTCTTTGTAAATTCTTCATTTTTATCAGAAAAATTTACCTTTTTTTTATATTAAATGTATTAATAACACTTGACAGATATAACAAGTTTTATACTTTTTAAATATAGCTGTCGCCATAAAGCTTATACCAAGTGGCGTTCATACGTAGTACTTGCTCTCCTCCTTGTCTTCCTTGTCCTCCTTGTCCCCCTTGTCCCGCTATTTACTATCTTTGAGGAGCAACTTCGTATTAGGACTTTCTTTAACGACCCAAACGACCACGTATCAGTAAAAGACTTTCTGCCTTTTGCCATCTGCCATCTTTCTTTTGCGATAACGCACAAAAATTACTATATTCAAACGAATAAAAACTGGGAGTACAAAAGTAACCCCCAGTCTTGGCACTATGGCACTCAATAACCGATTAGTCAAAAGTTCTATGTATGAATTGAAGAGACAGAGACTCTAAAGTTTCCTTTAAAGATAAAGGGGCAGAGAAATACGAAAGATTTGTTCTTCTCTTTTACCTTTTACCTTTCCCCTCCCTTACAGCAAATACACCAGGGTAAACAAGACAATCCACACGACATCGACAAAGTGCCAATACAGCTCTGCTGCTTCTACCCCAAAGTGCTCCTCACTGGAGTAATGGTCTGATTTTTGGGCTCGCCACAACACAGCCAAAATCAGCAGAATCCCTACAGTAACGTGTAAACCGTGGAAACCAGTTAATACATAAAACGAGCTAGCAAAAACATTAGTCGTCAAACCAAATGCCAGATGTCCATACTCATACGCCTGTCCTGCCAGGAAGATGATCCCCATGATGGCTGTCGCGGCAAACCACGTTCTCAGTCCGGATACATCGTTCTTTTTAATGGCACTCTGGCCTTTGTGCATGACAAAACTGCTAGAAATTAGAATCAATGTGTTAATTCCTGGCAGCAATAGTTCTAACTCTGGCGTTCCTTCCGGCGGCCATTCTGGCAGGATCGAACGGTAGATCATAAAAGCCGTAAACAAACCGAGAAAAATCATACTCTCGGCAACTAAGAAAACAGCGACCCCAAACATCCTCAAGTCGGGATGCTCTTCATGAGCACCTGTTTCCCCGGCATGATGGTAATTGAGTGCTGTCTTAGATTCGTCAATTGTTGAACCTTGCATAAACCTCTATAGTCATGGGTCATGGGTCATTAGTCATTAGTCATTCGATTGAAGGTTAGAAGGATAAAATTTTTAACTTAAGTTGCATCTCGTGGCGATAAAAACCAGCTCACCGCTCAGACCCTCTTCATACAAATGACCAATGACCAATGAAAAATAACTAATCGCGATTTTGACTTTCCCCTTCACGGTCTTCGGGATTGGCAGCAACCGCTGGGTCAGGGTCTGCCCTTAATACAGAGTTAGGGCCCGCAGCTAAGGCAGGTTCCCGTTCTTCAGAGAAGGGCACATACACCTGATATTCGCGATCGCCCATACCATAGTCATAAGGCCCAGTCGCTAAAACAGGCACCCCTTCAAAGTTTTCAATCGCGGGTGGGGAGGTGGTCATCCACTCTAGGGTCAGTGCTCCCCAGGGATTGTCGCCCGCTTTTTTACCGCGAGCTAAGCTCCAAAAGACGTTAATGATGAAGGGAATAATCGAGGTATCTGTGATAATCGCGCCGATAGTAGCAAGCTCATTAAGGGCTTGAAACTTCGGATCGTAAACGGCAATTCGCCGATTCATTCCCAACAAGCCTAGCTCGTGCATTGGCATAAACGTTAGGTTCAAGCCAATGTAAGTCAGCACAAAGTGAAGCCGACCCAAGTTTTCGTTGTACATCCGTCCTGTTACTTTCGGGAACCAGTGGTAGAACCCAGCATAAAGTCCGAGAACACTGCCGCCGAACAGGACGTAATGGAGGTGAGCAACAACAAAGTAGGTGTCGTGAACATGAATATCAAAAGGTACCGACGCTAGCATCACCCCTGTAATGCCACCAATCACAAACAATGAGATGAAGCCCATAGCAAAAAGCATGGGACTTTCTAAAGCGAGTTTGCCGCCCCAAAGGGTTGCTAACCAGCTAAAAATCTTGATTCCAGTGGGCACGGCAATGACCATGCTCGCGATCATGAAAAACATCCGCATCCAGCCTGGGGTACCACTGGTAAACATGTGGTGTGCCCATACCAATAGTCCCAGGAAGCTAATGGCAAGACTAGAATATGCGATCGCACGATAACCAAAAATAGGTTTCCGAGCGTGTACTGGAATCACTTCCGAAATCGCCCCAAAGAAGGGCAAAATCATGATATAAACCGCTGGGTGGGAGTAAAACCAGAACATATGCTGGTAAACAATAGGGTCGCCCCCACCCGTCGGGTTAAAGAATGTTGTTCCGGCAAGCAAGTCGAAGGCAAGCAAAATCAGAGCTGCTGCCAGCACGGGTGTAGCGAGTAGCTGAAGAGCTGTCGTTGCCAGGATCGACCAGCAGAACAAAGGCATCTGATTGAGTCCCATTCCCGGCACTCGCATCTTTAAGATGGTAACGCCAATATTCAAACCACCCAAAATTGAGGATGTTCCTGCTATCAGGATGCTAAGAATCCAAATGAGTTCACCCGCCTTGCTAGCGATCGTACTCAAAGGCGGATAGGAAGTCCAACCCGCCTCGGCTGGCCCAACAAAAAAGCTGGTGAGGAGCAACACTCCGCCAACGGCATTCATCCAAAAGGCTACGGCATTTAACTTCGGGAACGCCATATCCTTCGCACCAATCATCAGGGGAACCAGATAGTTAGCGAAGGCACCCGTTCCAGCAGGGACGACCCACAGGAAAATCATGATCGTCCCGTGCATGGTAAATATTCGGTTGTAAGTTTCAGGGCTGACAAAATCGGAAGCAGGCGTTGCCAACTCCGTGCGAATAATCGTTGCCAGTACCCCACCAATAAAGAAAAATAAGAACGCAGCCACAAGGTATTGAATGCCAATAACCTTGTGATCGGTGTTGAACGTGAAGTAATCTTGCCACTTCCTGACCCCTGGTTCATGCGGGTGGGCAGGCTGATTGGCTTTTTCTTGATTCTGTACTTGTGTCATGCTCTTAGTGATTAGTCATTCGTCATTAGTCATTCGTCATTCGTCATTCGTACAAGGGATTGATAGGGGAGCAGATCACCGTTGAAGATTCTAACCTCACTAAACTTCAATTCTTGTACCCATAACCTCTTGACCCTTGACCAACAACCACATTTAGAGTTGATTGCTTACAGCTAAATGATGAGCTAAAGGCTGGGGATGGGAGTGCAGTTGTTCGAGGCTTTGTGAGTCAATGCCCATCTCATGAGCGTAAGGTTCGAGAAACTCACTGCTTGACATCTCACTGGGATTGGCGGCAACGGTTTTATTTAAGTTTTCATTGCTGGCAACTTGCTGTTGCTCCTGCATCCATGCCTGAAATTCTTCTGGGGTTTGTACGAAAAGCTGAGCGCCCATTGCACCATGATAAGCACCACAGAGTTCAGCACAGACTATCGGGTACTGACCCACTTTGTTGGGTGTAAACCGAAGCTCGGTTTCCCGACCGGGGATCGCATCTTGCTTGAGGCGGAACTCGGGTAGCCAAAAGGCGTGCAGAACATCTTGGGCAGTAATTCTCAGATCGACTTCTTGACCCACTGGGATATGCAATTCACCAGTTGTGATCCCAGTGTCTGGGTAGGTAAACAACCAGGCATATTGCAGTCCCATCACATTAACGGTTAGGGGGACGGGTTTCCCGCGATTTTCTGGGGAAGCTCCCAACCCAAGAGCGATCGAGCCTTTACTGGGCGCGAAAGCGATGAGATTTTGATCCAGATCATCTTGAGGCGACATCTCATGAGCGTGAGCAACCTTTGCCCCATAATGGTCATGAGAAGCCATGGGATCAAGTCCTCCCATGGAGTTATAAATTTCAAAGCTGTAGATGGAGATGATCAAAACAGTAATCGCAGGAATTGCTGTCCAAACAATCTCTAGGGGGACATTTCCATGAATCGGCGGCCCATCTGTGTTGTCATCTTTGCGTCGGCGAAATCTAATTGCTGCGAGGATAAGTGTGCCTTCTACCA
>CBKWLJ010000294.1:0-11411 GCA_966675205.1 uncultured bacterium | reverse complement strand
GTCGGGTTTCACAGGAGTTACCCGACTTCTCGACCCTTGCGAGTTTTAGGTTTAATTGTACCTATCTGCCTAGGCATCATTAAACATCCTGGCTACACCATTGAATCAGTAAGGTTTAATCAACTTTTCCTCAATTATTCCTCAATTTCAACCGGAGAATAAAGCGCCATAATTCTCCAATCCACAGAACTATCGATGTTGCAGCAACAATCGCAATCCAATCAGTCCAAGGCAAAGGAACGGTGCGAAAAATCCTGCCTCCCCATTGAATAATGAAGATTTGTCCAACAAAGATAGTCGTTGCAATTACCAAGAATCCTTTATTTTGTAATAAACCTGAAAAAGCAGATTGCTTTAAACCTAAACAACGAGTATTAAATAAGTTCCAAAACTGGAACAGGACAAAGATGGTAAAAAATACCGAAAGCTGATAAGAATTGATATCTCCATCTTTGCGTAAATAAAGTAGAAACCCTACCAGAAAAATCAAGAAGCCCAAGCCAGTAGTGAAAATATTTTGCTCCATTGATGGGGTGACAATAAAGGCTTCTGGGTTGCGGGGAGGATGCTCTAGCACAGTCCAATGAGGGGGTTCGGCAGCAAGTGCTAAAGCGGCAAATGTATCCATAATTAAATTCACCCAGAGCATTTGGGTAACGGTTAGAGGGAGTGCTACACCAATGAACGGCCCCCATAATGCAATACCCAATGCAGCAACATTGATGGTTAATTGAAACAGAATAAATCGTTGGATATTCTCATACAACGAGCGTCCCCAAACGATCGCATTGACGATGCTACCGAATGAATCATCCAGTAAGATGATATCACTGGCTTCTTTGGCGATCGCAGTACCACTTCCCATTGCCAAACCAACATGAGCTTGTTTGAGTGCGGCCGCATCATTGGTGCCATCTCCGGTAACGCCGACAATATGACCGTTTTCTTGTAACAGTTTCACCAACCGCAGCTTATCCAAGGGACACGCTCTAGAGAGAAGTTTCAACTCCTGCACGGCAAGTTTAGCTTCTTCATCACTGAGTTGGTTAAATTGTTGACCAGTGAGATGCAAGTAGGGGTTAAGGTTGTTATCTTCTGCTTGCCAAAGTCCTATTTGACGCGCAATCTCCTGTACGGTTTCCGGGTTGTCTCCAGTCACCACTTTGACTTGAATTCCGGCCTTGAGACAAGCTTCAATTGCCTCAGGAACTTCTGAACGCAAGGGGTCGGAAATGGCAACAAACCCCAGCCAAATCAAAGGATGGTTAACATCTGAGACAAAAATGCACTCATCCGTAGCACCTTCATGTTCTCCGCGTCCCCGCGTCCCCACGTCTCCATCTCTGTCTCGACTATTACCTTTGAATGCAACTTCGTATGACTCTGTCCCATCTTGGGGAACTTCTCGATAGGCAAACCCTAACGTTCGCATTCCCCGTTTCTGGTAAGCGTTCAAGGAGGCAAGAATTGCGGTTTTATCCTCCAGTTGGCAGCTACCTTGCTCGGTTAGGATTTGCGAACAACGTTCTAAAATAACTTCAGGCGCACCTTTGATATAAAGAATATCGCCTCCTGTTACCGATGATGTTCCCACCGTTCCCATGTATTTTCTCTGGGTAGCAAAAGGCTGCTGGAATTTAATGGGAAACTTATGACGATAGGGAATGTAATCAATGTTGTGATGATTTAACCACAAGAGTAAAGCTCCCTCTGTGGCATTACCGATGGGACGAGGGGATGAGTGAGGTTTTTCTTCCAAATCAGCCGTACTGTTCGTTGCGATCGCTTCTGCTATCAAGGAGCGGTTATACTCATATTTTGGTACCTCCGTTGCCTTGAGACAAGGAAAATTCACCTCATAAACCCGCATTTGATTTTGGGTTAAGGTACCAGTCTTATCCGAACAAATTACTGTCGCTGCGCCAATGGTTTCGCAAGCGTGCATTCGCCGCACCAGATTGTGAGAGGCAGCCATTTTTCTCATACTATAGGCCAGAGAGAGGGTAACGCTCATCGCCAACCCTTCAGGTACCGCAACCACAATAATCGTGACTGCTACCATAAAATCATTCAGCAGCATTTTCCCCGCACTGGCGGGTAACCAACTATCTCCAAAAGCAGGCATCAGTCCCAAGGGATAGCCGACAGCAATCCCCATGAGCAAAAGGACGATACCCATACCTGTGGTTTTGAACCCCCCTGTCCAACCCTCGTTTTCTAACCAAGGGGGAACTTCAACCTCAGCACCCGCGAGTTCCATACCATCGTAAACAATGGGTAACCAAACTCGAACTAAACAGATGAGAACACTAACAATCAGCAATCCTGCAAAATAGGCTTGTTGGACACTGAGGCTTAACTCCCCCGTAACTAAACCCCGAATTAGCAGCGCTACAAAGATTAAGCCAGCAAAGAAAAGACCAACTACACCAATCAGTTTACTTAGTCGTTCTAATTGAATATTGAGGGGTGTTTTTTCCCCAACATCAACAGTCATGACTGCTGTGGCAATTTTACCCATTTCAGTTTGGTCGCCAACTGCCGTGAGTTCATACCATCCATGTCCTTGTTCAACCCAGGTACCGCGATGAAGTTGATAAGGAGGATAGGTTACTTCTTCCTGAGGATAGGCTTCAGTATTTGCCTTAATAAATTTCTTAACAGGTTCTGATTCTCCCGTAACTTTGGATTGATCAATATAGAGGGCAATTTCTTCTAATAATTCTCCATCTGCCGGAACTTCTTCACCCTGTTCGATAGAAACGATGTCACCCACTACTAATTCTTTGCGAGGGATAGTGGTAACATTTCCGTCTCGAATTACTTTGACCGGGACTTCATCATAAACTTGGTTAAGAATTTCAAATTCTTGGTTGGCTTTATATTCGTTAACAAATGCCAGGGTGGTTGCCAAGAAAATGGCGACAATAATACCCAACCCCTCAATATATTGACCCTCAACCATGCCGACACTCATCGCCACAATAGCCGCAATCATGAGGATGCGAATCACAGGGTCGGTAAACTTTTCTAAGTACAGTTGCCACCAAGGCTGCGTAAGTGGCTCAGTGAGGAGGTTAGTACCGTACTTTTGGCGGTTGACCTGAACTTGTTGGGATGTTAATCCTGAATAGGGCAGAGTGCGATCGCCTTTGGTGGTAGTGTCATGGGTACAATTACCATCATCAGGCATGATTTTGCGATCGCTAATGTTATGAGTAACCATTGCTTGCCATAAAGCCATAAAATGGATGGTCTAGGCTTTTACAGGGTGCCAGGCTTTGGAGAATTGAAGACCAAGTTACTCTATTAACTTAACAATAGTAGATGCAGCCCCTATTAACTATTCCGCTTTGTTAATTGTCTTGGGAGACGTAATGGCGAGCAAAAGCTAGTTTGCTTTCTTGACGAGCGATTAATCTCTGGACGAGGGATTCTGGCGGGTTAAACAGTGTTTTGATTGTAGTAACCTGTTCATATCGAGTATAGGGCGATTGAGGGTGCGAAATATCGATCCATTCAGCCTGCTCGTATTTCACCTCTCCATTTTCCAGCCAATAGTCCCCAATTCTTCCGTTCAGATTTCCTTCAATAGATAAAAAGCTGTAGTACATAACGTTTTCCCTTAATAGTGGTGGTGCAACAGCAGTACACCCAAAGCAAATCAAGCGGGTACAGGCAAGACAGAATTTATTCATCTATCTTAAGTGAGAGAATTAGATGAGAGTTCAGCAAAGTTGCTGAATTTCTCTATCTCTTAGCAGATGGCGTTCATCTAAAAAGACGTTAAGTTGCATTTTTCAAGTTAGGCACCCTCAGCTTTTATCTCACCACGCTCATCATAAAAATAGCTCTCTCCTAACTTCTAGCTCTCCAGACTCCTATTTTCAAGCCAGACACCCATGTGCTAAAGCTCACAAGGAAAAAATAAAGAATTCTCTCTCCTGACTCCTGACTCGGAGACCCCTGACTCCTGACTCGGAGACCCCTGACTCCTGACTCCTGACTCGGAGACCCCTATTTTCAACGTAGAGTATTTTTGCAACAATGAAGATGCTCCCGAACGAAGCTTGCCGAATCTGAGCCTCGCGGTGGATGAAATCAAATGCGATCGCCCCTAAAAATAATTAAGGGAGCGAACTTTGAGGGTAGAGTTAGTCAATGGCAAATACACCCAATTAACCAAAAGAATTCACAATTCCGAATTCGGTTGACTTAAACAACGATGCGGTTTGCTGCTCAAACAAATAATGCAGCGTTTTAGATTGGAGTTTTTCAATGCTTGAGGCTTTGCCAGAAACTATCAGTGTCAATGCAGAATTGCCACTAGTTTTCCTGGGGTTAGCTGGGATTTTAATCTTTGTTGGTAGCTTTTATCTTCCCCGATTACTCAGTTCACTTTTAGAGCGATTGCTCACTTCTCAAATAAGAGAAGCCTATCAAAATATATTGGAACCGTATAAAGGTTTGTTCGGTCTATTAGTTCCTTTGGCGGTTGTAGATATTCTGCTCTTAAGTTACGCAAAAAATAATATTTTAAAACTGATCGAACTTCCCATCAGCTTAGCTTTAACTGTTGCGATAATTTGGCTCGGTTCTCGGATATTTAAACGTTTTTTTGATGTTTATTTGTTGGACGTTGCGATTAAGAGTGGTCGCAAAATCAATACAGAACTCTTAATTTTAGCCAAATTATTAGCTAATTTTTTAATTATTTTCTTTGCAATCATTATTTTTGCTCAAACTCATCAAATTAATGTTTTGGGTTTGGTAGCAAGTTTGGGAGTTGGAGGTCTTGCTGTCGCTTTTGCCGCCCAAAAAACGTTAGAACAAGTTTTGGGAGGAATTGTAATTTACCTTGACCGTCCCTTTGTAGTTGATGATTACATTGGTCTACCCGACGGTACTTTTGGCAGAGTAGAGTCTATTGGTTTGCGGTCTACCAAAATTCGCACGTCGGGTAAGGGAAGCTTAATGATCGTGCCGAACAGTTCCCTCACGCAGATTAATATTGAGAACTTTACAGATGCCAAAAAAATTATGTCAATTCTTTACCTGACGTTCCATCAAAAAATTTCCAACGAAGAGAGAGCCTTGATTCGTCAAGTTATCTTAGAAAGCACCAATGATATTTTTGGCATTGACTCTCGCAGTACTCATGTAACGTTTAGAGATATACCTCAAGAAGCAGGAGACCAGATTACTCAAGCACAAATTACGTTTTTTATCTTGGGTTCTGGGGAAGTTTCACTGGAATTGCGTCGCCAAATTTTGGATATCGCCAATCAACTTCTTACGCAAAAGCTCCAAGATTATGGCATTGCGTTTGATGTTGCAGATCCAACTATTTATGTTAATTCGCCAATTACAATTTAAATTTGGGGATGGATTATTTCGAGATTGCTTTAGGTTGGTTTAAAATCGATCCGGATGTTGCTCAGACGTTTTTGATAGAGCTGGGAATCAGGCTGCTAGGATTGTTTCTCTTTATTCTTCTGTCTGCCATTATTGGACGCTATACTCCCTCTATCGTGCGGCTAATAATTGGGCGAGTCTTTCCCCAAAGAGTGACTACTTTCTATGAAAATTTAATCGCTCCAATTAGCAATTTATTAAAAATAGCAGGCACCCTTTTGTTGATTTCCTGGTCATTGGTGTGGATTGCTATCTATGAGAGAGTTTATAACTTTATTGAATTTTTCATGGATTTAGCCGTTACGCTCAGTCTTGCCTGGTTAGCTTCACGCTTATTTCGGCAATTCGTCCGAGTCTACGGAATTGAGTTAGTGCGTAAGTTTGGGCGAGAAGTGGATGAACTGCTTCTGATCTTTGAAACGCTAGCTAATATAATGATTGGATTTATCGCTGTTTTAGCCTTTGCCCAAGGTCGTTTTGATTTAGTGGGATTGCTGGCTGGAGTGGGGCTAGGCGGATTAGCGATCGCTTTTGCTGCTCAAAAAACCTTAGAACAATTGTTGGGCACTATGGTGCTGTATTTAGATCGCCCAGTCGTACCGGGAGATTATATCCGTGTGGGATTGAATCCTTTTGCTAAACCTGTGTATGGTCGAATTGAATCGATTGGCTTGCGTTCAACTAAACTTCGTTTATCGGCTACAAGCACACTTTTGATTATACCGAACTCAACTCTGGCAAACTCAGACATCGAGAACATTACCAGGGGGAAGAAGGTAATGGTTTTACTCTACCTAGATTTTTCCCAGATACTAGAAGAGCGAGAACAAGCCCTAGTTCAGCAAGTGATTACAGAAAGCACCAACTCCTTATTTGGCATTGATCCAGGTAGTACTAATATTGCTTTACTCGACTCCCCTGAACAGACAGCAACCCGCGCAAGAGTCACATTTTTTATTCTCGGTTCAAGTGAAAATTCAATTCAACTCCGCAAGCGTATTTTAGAAGTAGCCAATCAAAAACTCTCAAAGAAGTTGATAGCCTACGGGATAGACTTTAAAATGCAAGAGCCAACGATTTATGTAGAGTCACCTGTTACCCTATAAGCTATAGCGTTTTTATTGGGGTCGTAAACACAGCAACGGTGTATAAAAGGCAAAAAGCAAAGGGCTCTCATGCAAGAGGGGAAAGAAATACGGATTTTTTTACAAGCAAGAAAAGATCATCTAGGTTGACAACTCATTTGAAAACGCTATATACCCGATTCCTACAAGATTTTCTGCATACCAGTACCACTTTCCTCCAATAACCCCTCAAACTTCTTCCGTAAAATATTAATTACCGCTAATTTAGAGATATCTGGGTGTATCTCGTGTCCATCTGTAGCTTCAACTCTCTTTCTTGTCCGGAAAAGGGCTTCAGGTAAGAAGTAAAAGATTAGAGCATACCCCTGTACTCTCAGTCGGAAACTTTTTTCCACCCACGGCAAGTGGAACATCTGAAGCCCGGATGAGTCTACTTGCTTATTATCCTCCGTCCGCACGAGGGTTTAGCCTAACAATCCATGTAAATTAGGAAGTAACCCCAGATGAAAGCGCTGTCATAACTTGACGGGGGAAATCCCAGATTAATGCTGGAGAGTTGCTATTTTTTTTGACAACTATGTCTATCAATTCCCCAGAAAAAATTGATCCAAAGCGTTTCTCCCTAAGAACAAAGCCCAATGTTCCGCGTACTCGTCAAGGGAAACGTTCTAAACAAACTTGGCGGCGGCGCTTACAGTATTGGTATTGGCGCTTAGTCCGCCTGCAAGGACAACCAGACGCGATCGCACGAGGGTTAGCTTGCGGTGTATTCGCTGGACTATTTCCCATTTTTGGGCTTCAGACGATTGTCGGAGTATTTCTGGCGATTCTCTTGCAGGGTAATAAAATTGTTGCTGCTGCTGGCACTTGGATTAGCAACCCTTTGACTTATGTCCCTATTTATGCATTTAACTTTCATGTGGGGAAATGGCTGCTGAACCAGCATGATGAATTTACCGATGTTAGTTTGCAGTCTTGGGAACAAGTCAAAGAACTGGGGACAGAAATTCTTATTACCTTATTTGTCGGGTGCTTCGTAGTGGGATTAGTCTGTTCCATTCTCAGTTATTTTTTAGGTTTACACCTGATTCGTCAAATTCGTACCTCATACCAATTGCGTTCTCGTCGAAAACGCCTATACCCTTAATATCTTCACCCTATAGCATCTATTCTAAGTAGTGAAACCCAACTCTACTCGCGATCGCTTTTCCGGCGATGCTAAAAACAATCGACCCTTAAAACGCTCTAAGTCCATCTGGCGACGGCGTTTGCAGTACTGGTATTGGCGTTTAGTTCGTCTGCAAGGACAACCCAAAGAACTGGCACGAGGTTTAGCCTGTGGAGTATTCGCTGGCTTATTTCCCTTCATGGGTTCCCAGACACTTCTGGCTTTATTGCTAGCTTTTCTATTTCGAGGCAATAAAATTTTAGCAGTAGTTGGGCCTTGGATTAGCAATCCTTTTACCTCTGTACCTATTTATGCATTAAACTTCAAAGTAGGGAAATGGCTACTCAATGACCATAGTGCAATTGAGCTAAGTTTAGGTTCTTGGGAAGATATCAAGGAATTAGGACTCGAAATCATTTGGCCACTATTTATTGGTTGTACTGCTGTAGGGTTAGTTTGTGCTGTTATTAGCTATTTCCTAGGGTTGTGGCTAATTCACCGAGTGCGTACTTCTAACCAGAAGCGTCATCGGCGGCGACGCAAGAAACAGTTACATCAACGATATCCAGAGCAGTATTGAACAAACAGAACAGAAGTGAAAAATTCTGTTAGCGTTAGGGAGCAGGCAAGCTTAGTCTACAAGTGGTTATGGAGTAGTAGCTACTTTGGACTTGCCTGATACCGAGTTGCATCCCATAGTAGAACATTCATTAATTACGAATTACGAATTACGTAGCTTGCTCGCCGCGAGAGCGAGTACTCCGAATTTTTAATATTTTAAAAGCCGAATTTTTTATAGCTCTAACGATAGATGTTTGTAGCATAAATAACAGATTAAGTTTCTTATAGTTGTTTTTTTCAAAAACTTTATGCTGGCTTCATCTCAGTCGGTGAGAGATGTCTTCTTTTGCCCCGAAGAATCTAATTTTTATTCACACTGCTTAGAAACATTAGTTTTAAAGAATTGCTTGAGTTCAGAATCCATCATAGAATTTGGTTCCGGAGACGGCAGCCCAGTTATTCAGTCCTTACTGAGGACAAATTTTGAGGGCATTATCCAGGGGTTTGAACTCAATGAATTAGCTTGCCAAGCGGCCAAGTCCAAGATTAAAAAGTACCAACTGAGTGATAAATATTTCATCCACAACCATTGCTTGTTTGATGTACCTAAACCCGAGGCCACCTATCTTGTATCAAATCCTCCCTATTTACCGGCATTAGACAACAAACTTTACCAACCTTTATTACATGGAGGAATAGATGGAATTACTGTTACCAAGAAACTCTTATCACTAAGTTATCCCAATGTAATGGTCTTAGTTTCGAGTTATTCCAACCCAGAAGGGTTAATTAACTATGCAAAAGCCAACGATTACTCAGTGTCTGACTTTACCATTTCACCTCTCCAATTTGGGTATTATAGCTCTGAGCCTAAAGTTAGAGATAGAATCAGAGACTTGCAAAGAATGAACAGAGCTTTCTATTCCAAAAACATCTACCTTTTAGCAGGCGTTTTATTTACAAGAGAGGCTCCTATTCAAGGGGATTTGTCACCTGAATTACTCAAATTACTGACTTGTTTGTAAATAGGTTCTATGATTAGGCGAAGCCTTACTCCACGAGCAGAGGCTTCGCGTATGTTTATGGGTTTGTTTGTAATGCAGTTTGATCAGCTTCCCGTGCTGCTTGCGCGACAGCAGCGCCAGCGCGATCGCTTAATAGTTTCTGCTGATCATAGCCAAAGACTAACTCCCAATTATCAGTAGGATACTGTTCTACAAGGGGCAGAGCTACATCATCCAACATCCAGCGCCCGTGTAGCTCATCAACTTTAATATGGAGATTCCAATAACTCATTGCAGAGGCTGATAGTCCGAGTCGTTCACCTGCTGCTTGGTAGTTGCGGAATGCGGCCGGAACCGAGAGTTCTCCGTAGAGTAAGCCACCAATGTATCGCAGAAAGTAGCGTTTGCGCTCTGTGAGCAAGAAACTATGATTGATAATTGCCAGAAGTTCCCAAGGAACTAAATCAAAATACGCCTCCGGTTCAGTTTGCATCCCTAGTTCCTCCAGCATGGTGGTAAAGTGAGAAGAATGCTTGCGATGAAAGCGACCTCCACCGTATTCTTCGATTAGCAATCGAGTTAACACGGAATGCACTTCATTGCTGACTCCACCTAAAGTGCGGGAAAGTTGGCTAGCTTCGACTAATCCATCTAGAGATGCGATCGCAACCAAGCGACGATACCCTGCATCAGCCACTTGATCACGATAGAATAAACCATCAGCAGATATAGGTGGGTCAACATCAGCAGCAAAGCGATCGCGCAGTGCCTGCTTCACATCTATCCCTTGATACGCCGCCACATCAAGTTGTGCCAGTTCCCACTGCTGCCAAGCGTCCTCAATTTGGTTATGTACTGTTTTCAAATAGAAAGAGCGCTCATTCGTATAATGCCGCAAATCGTCATACCAAAAGAGCTTTAGCCGATTAATGCGATAAAGTACACGTTGCAAAAACCGATGTGCCGCATCATCTCCTGATACGTTTTTGTAAGCTACTTCAATAGCTACGGTAATTGCCCGTTCAAACTCTTTGGCACTAACTAACTGTGCCGCTAACTTCTCGTCTAAATCTTCTGTTTCGAGCAGTTGAATGAATTTTTGCTCTACATGAGCATAGTAGTCTGGGGTTGGTAATGGATTAGTTGAAGTAATCTTCGCTTCTGATTCAAAGCTGGGAAAAGTAAAGATTTTGCTCTGCATTATGTAATCTTCTTCGTTCTCGTATATTCACCTACGATTCTCGATCATCATTACAGTTTGTTACATCTACCTTGGAGATAGATACCAATGCTCACAGAACAATGAGAATTTAACCCAGCGAGGGAGAGGCAATAAATGTCCAAGTTGCCATATAGGTTCCAGCGTACTTATTAGAATAGTCAGCAGTCCTATCAGGAACAAACCAATCAGGAGTCGTCTTCTGCTGCCGGACTTTTTTGTCTAAGCCAATTTGTAGGGAAATATTTTCGTAAACAATTTCCGCCTTTGCCGTTTCCAGCAATTGTTCTACTAAATTTTGTAGCCATTCTGCCCGTGCATACAGATTGTGAGCTGGATGGTCACCATAGGCAAAAGGTACGATAATTACTAAATATCCCTTATCGCTTATTAGCTGATCCAGACAAAATTGAATCAGTTCTTGGTCGTCTTTTTGTTCTAGTGTTTCTTTGTCAACATTATGAAATAACAAACCAGCTAGCACAACGGCATCAAACCTTTTATTTTTTGAAGCTAATTCTGGGAGTACTAGCGATAAATCCTTGGCAATAAATTTATTGTTGGGGTAGAGTTTAGAACAGTATTGAATCGCAGCTTCACTGTGATCTACACCAAGATAGTCACAGCGCTCCGGTAAATACTTGTTCAAAGCTCCATTGCCACATCCTAAATCTAGCAAAGAGAATGAGCGCTGCTTAAAAGCTTCATTTAGGAACCAAACTGAAGGTGTGTATCGGGTAGCATTTTCAGGCGATTCAAAGTAGGAATAATAATCGTCTTCAAAACGTTCTTCTTCAGACGTTTTGCGATCGGGTGCTTGTTCTTCACTAATCATTTTTATGTACAAGCCCTAATTATCGATAAATATTCGTACAGCAAGCAATTTATCAGCATTTAGGGAATGCCTTGCATCCTCAATTAGGTAGATTTCACAACAGTACTTGGGCTAAAAGAACAGC
>CBKWLJ010000293.1:0-11413 GCA_966675205.1 uncultured bacterium | reverse complement strand
AAAACTCCGCATTTCTTTTCCCTCCTGCCTTTTGCCCTTTGCCTTCTGCCTTTTGTAAACCGTTGCTGTATTTACGACTCAAATAAAAATGCTATACACCGTTGCTGTGTTTACGACCCCAATAAAAACGCTATATTAGCCGGTAGCTCGTTGCGATCGCTCTACGGGGGATTCAAACCCCAACTCAATATAGACTCTAACCCGTCTGTAATTACGAATTACGAATTTATAATTACGAATTATCATTGATAGCCTAGATGAAAACTTAGGAACGGGCGCATGAGCCAGAACAGCCAAAACCGATCGCTATCAGGAAGTAGTAACCCTACATTGCCTTGCTGCTACGAAACGATGCCCCAAAGTGGAGCTAGTCAATTCCTCGGGCGCGATCGCGAACTCGCTAGCTTGCACCAGATGTTACAGGAACACAACCAAGTTGCGATCGCAGGTATTGCTGGTGTTGGCAAAACTGAATTAGCCATCAAGTATGCTAAGGCTCATGTGAACCATTATTCGGGTGGTATTTGCTGGTTATTGGCTCGTTCCGATATTGGAGTGCAGATTGTAGAATTAGTGCGATCGCATTTCCCCCATTTCACGATTCCCGATCATCTGACTCCCACCGCAAAAGTTACCTACTGTTGGCAATACTGGACATCTCTGCTTGCTTCCCACGAGCAAGAGAGTCATCAGAGAGTATTAGTCATCATCGATCATGTCACCGACTATGGTCAAATTCAGCCTTATCTCCCCTCGTCATCTCGGTTTAAAGTATTAATCACCACCAGGCTGCAACTGGAAAATTCAGTGCAGATACTACCCTTAGATGTGCTGACACCATCAACTGCCTTGGAATTATTGGCATCGCGCATCGGAGGATACCGAGTAAAAGATACAAGAGGTAAGCCTTTCAAAATTACCTCGAAACCAGACAAAATCAAGACTTCCTCTCCTCCTCATCAGGAGAGACAAGGCGGGATAGCTCAACAACTGTGTGAATTGCTGGGATATTTGCCTTTAGGGGTGGAGTTAATGGGGCGATATCTAGAGCAAGAGCAGAATCTCTCATTGGAGAAAATGCGATCGCGTTTGCACAAACAGTTGCTTACTTCCCAATCTCTCAGCCTGCATCAAGATGATATTACGAGGAATTTGGCAACTCAGCTCGGTGTAGTAGCGGGATTTGAATTAGCCTGGCAGCGCTTAAATCAAGAAGTTCAGGAGTTAGGCTGTTTGCTCAGTCTGTTTGCTTTAGCCCCCATTCCTTGGGCACAAGTAGAAAGTGTATATGGTCAAGTCTACCTACCGGGAGCTTTGTTGGGAAAGTTGCTCGATATCTCACAACAAGATTCAGAAACTGAGATAGAAACCCTGATTCAAGCATTGTTAGAAAATCTGAAAGATGCCAGAAATCAATTAGAGCGGTCGCATCTCCTTCAAGCTACAGGAGAGAAAACTTACCAGTTGCATCCATTAATTTGGGAATTGCTGCGAGACAAACTGCATGAAATAGAACTTTCAAAAAATCTCAAAGATGCATTTTGTCAAGTCATGGTAGCTGTAGCGAAGCAAATTCCCGACTCACCGACTCAAGATTTGATTAAGTCAGTCACTCCTGCCATACCCCATATTATCCAAGCCACCACAACACTTCCAGATTGTCTGATTGAGGAAGATTTAATTGCATGTTGTGCAGGCTTAGCCTGGTTCTACCAAAGTCAAGGATTTTATGATCAAGCTGCACCTTGGCGCGAACAAGAACTCTCACTGTCTCAATCACACCTTGGCTCAGATCATCCTGATGTCGCCACTAAACTGAATAATTTAGCGTGGATTTACTACGCTCAGGAGCGCTATGCAGAAGCAGAGCCTTTGTCTGTCAAAGCCTTGGAAATTTGCGAACGGCACTTAGGTTTAGATCATCCCTTGACACTAGCTAACCGTAAAAATCTTGAAGCCCTCTACAGTAAGTTCCCACAAGATTAAATCAGGGTTCATTAAGGGTAGAAACAATCCTCGCAGGGTTGCCCCGCAAGGGTTTGAGTACAGGTACAGGGGCTGCGATCTCCTACACAAAATCGTTCAGGACTTACGCAAATTTACTGTTAAACCGCCATTTGTAGGGGCGATTCATGAATCGCCCCTACTATATATGGTATCCATGCGTAAGTCCTGTCGTTGTTTCAGGATGACTATACCAGCGCCTCTAGTGCAGCGCGGCGAAAATAACCTACCCGTCCAAAAAGGTGAAAAAGCTTACTGTACAAAGTTTCTTCCCTTTTGCCTCGGAGCCTTATCTCTTTTGCCTTCTTGCACTAAGGGATGAAAAGGTTAGATTTGTAGCTTTACTCAAAATTAGATAAGTAACTCATCTTCTCATCCAAATTCTCCTGTGAACTCTCAGCCGCATCTACCTTCTGTAAAAATTCTTCAGCTAGCTTAGCGAAGGCTTTTGAGCCCGAGGAATTGGGTGTCGCGAGAACCGCCGGCATAAAACTATCCACAGCTTTAGCCACATTGACATCCATAGGAATGCGGTTATCGAAAAGTTGAGTTGGACTAAAATCTGCTGTGACTCGCTGCATCACCTGTTTGTAATACCGATCAAATAAACCGCCACTGGACAAAATAAACACAACGCCTAATAGTTGTGCATTGAAACTTTGATCTCCATAACTGTCTTTCAGTTTAGCAATCCTGCCTTCCAAAAGCTTGATTCCAACAATTGATAAAGGTTCAGGTCGAGCAGGCATTAAATAAAAGTCACTTGCTACGATTCCGCTACGAGTTAAAAGATTGTATCCTGGAGCGCAATCTAAAATAATAAAGTCATAGTCATTAATGACAGGTGCTAAAATCCCTTGAATTAATTCCTCTTCAAATATATTCCAAACGTCACTAAAATCACTATTCTCTCCATTTAATGCTTTTTTATGAAGCAGCTCAGAGACTAAATATTCGTCATAAAGGTCAATATCTCCTGGCAATAAATGTAAACTTTCAACTTGACAAATATTAGATTGAATGATTTCTGGCGCTGTTCGTTTAATTCGGCTATTGGGTTTAATTTCTTTATAAATAAGCTGACCCAATGTGCGCTTTTCTCTCCTAATTTTCGCAAATTCTTGAGGCGGCATTAAGCTTAGTGTAGCGCTAATTTGCGAATCTAAATCGACAACTAAAACGCGCTTTCTATGATTTTTTGCCAAGCAAGTAGCCAAGTTGACGGTGAGAGTTGTTTTTCCAACACCGCCTTTCATATTAACTGTGGCAATGACCAATCCCATTAATAAAATCCTCTAGACAAATGTTGCGTTGTGTGGCGCAAATGAAATCCAGTGCCTTGTACTGGTTTAGCAAAATTGGAAATCGGGAATTTTCATTCTTGATTACCTCTTTCCTATTTTTACTTAGAAAAGAGTTTACAACAGCGCGTTCTCAACTAACAACTTGCTAAATTTTTACAAACCCTTAAAGTTGGGAGAGATGACAGTTTCAGTGTTAGAAGAGGAGGTGTCGGAAGTAGTTCCAGTTTCGGCTGTAGGTTCGGGGGAGGTAGACGTATCGGTAGTGGTGGGAATAACGCTTGGTGCCGGACTAATCATTGTCGGAACCTCTGTCGGCGTCGGTCCAATGGTTAGGGTCGTTGTTGAAGGGCTCGGCCCAAACGTCAAGGGAATAGTTGAGGGGGTAGGCGAAATCATCGTCGGAGCCACGGATGTCGTAGGCGTAATCGTCTCAGGCGTGGCTAAAGGTATGAGTTCTATGCTTATAGGCGTGACGGTATTCGAGATCGGGACGCGCTGAGGGTCAAATTGTGTGCTGGAGCCATCATCGGGGGTCGGAGTAATGATGATAGGCTCAAGTGCATCGACTTGAGACAAGGGGCTTTGAGCCAATGCCGGACTACACATCAAAGCACCTACTATTACTCCACACCAAGCTGGTAGTTTCTTGAGCAAGATTAGCTTTATCCTTTGACTGGATTTACCATTATCGCAGTATAGGAGGATTGAGGAGAGGAAACAACAGTTGAATCGTAAAAATTATTAAATCATGAATTATGAATGCTGAATTTTGAATTAAATATTTAAGTTTCTAGAAGGAATTTTTGAATTCTCATAAAATTACTATTTTTTTGCAGTGGCTAAAAACTATGTCATTTGCAGATTAATTCATAATTCATTATTTAAAATTCATGATTTTTGAGTGAACAATAATTTACAAAATTCTGGATTAAGTTTTCTATAAGTAGTTGCAGGAGTAGCATATAACGTTATTGATTTATATAATAAATAAGCTTTATTTGTCAAAATTGATTGAGATTGCTAAAAAGGTAGAAGCCAGTGGAAGCTAACTTTGCTCAATTTATAAGTTAGGCACCATGAACTGTCGTTCACGACGAAAGGATGAAAATTCCTCTCCTCCAGCTTTCCCTGCTCCCCCTGCTATTTTCAAGATATCCACCCATGTGCTAAAGCTCACAATGAAAAAATGAAAAATTCCCTCTCCTGAATTCTGACTCGGAGAATTCTGACTCTCCAGACTCCTATTTTCAAGCTAAACACCCAGGAACGCGAGTTTACAACTCGCTAGATGAAAAGCCATCTCTCCTAACTCCTAACTCCTGACTCCTATTTTCAAATTAGTGATTCAATCACGGTGACAATTGATTCAAATCAAACGCATAACGCTTGTCTAAAGAACGTTTGAGGAGCATGACAATATGGCAAAGAAGCCAAAAAAGAAAAAAGCGCAATCTCCAACAAATCTGGCGTTGCAGCGTCCCGACCCTAACGCTATAGGCGATCAGTCAAATCTGCCCTTGCCATCAAAACAGATAGACGAAGCCTCGGTTGAGATTGGTTCTAACGCTACAGAATCTCCTCCTGTTCCTGGAGAGGAGCCGCCAGCTCCAGTTCCCCAAGTAGAATCACCTCCTCAACCTGTACCACCCCCTAAACCCGTGCCTTCGCCTGTACCAAAACCAGAACCTCCCAGACCAGTAAGTACGATAGAAACTATCAGCAATGCTGATGGTGAATCCTTTAGCACTGGAGACAAGATTCTGGTGACAGCACCTTGGGGTGAAAAGGCGATCGCACAAATTACTAGCCTTTATCAAAGCCCTAGTGACACTTGGGCGCAATATCAACCCGTAGTAGAAGAGTTGCCCACAGGATGGAGTTGGTTGGGTGGCGTTTGTCGTGCACAGTCACTCGTGAGAGTGGAGTGAATTAGCGATCGCGCACTCTTCAACACCTTAATGCTACGTCAGTAGAACTTCAATAGTTCTTACTGAGTTAGTCCTATTCATATCTAAAATCAATATTTGTGATAACACATATTAAATTACAGACCCCTACTCGGCAATAACCACTAAAGCGACCTCCATTTTCAGAAAATCTTAAATTAAATGGAAATTTAACTGCCACTATATCTGAATACTTGTTCATATATTACAATTAACAATATCAAGATTGTCTAAGGAGAAGAGAATGACAACTGTCACTTCCATGAAATGTGCCTGTGAATCTTGCCTGTGCGTTGTTTCCACCTCTGATGCTGTAGAGAAGGATGGCAAGTATTACTGTAGTGACGCCTGTGCCAACCATCATCCTGAAGGTCAAGGATGTCATCATCACGGTTGTACCTGCGGTTAATGGCTCTGAAAAAAAAGATTGAGTGCGATTTAGCTAGGAAGGCTGAGTCGCACTTCTTATTGCTTCTGAAAGCTTGTGCCATTGTTAAAAATTTTGCTGCTGTGATCGAACTAGAATTGCGACCAATATCTAGCTGCTGGAAATCCTACTGGAAACGCTAATCATTCTCATTCGTTCGCTAGTATGGAGTTACCAGCAACAGTTTGTAAAAATAACAACAAATGTCAGCCCACCTTTCAAATCATGGGGCTACAGCTAGTCCCGTTCAAAAAATCAAAACTCTCAACTGTCATCCGCCGCACCCGGTTGAGAGGGATGATGTTGAACGGCTTCAACAAAAAGTGCTTAATACAGAAAAAGCGCAAAGGATGGCAGAATTCTTCAGCCTCTTGGGCGATACAAATCGTCTGCGAATTATCTCCTTGTTGGCACTCCAAGAATTATGTGTTTGCGACTTAGCCGCAGCGCTCGATATGAGTGAATCAGCGGTATCTCATCAATTACGATCTTTGCGCTCTATGCGTTTAGTGCGTTACCACAAGCGAGGGCGCAATGTTTTCTACCGCCTTCTGGATAATCACGTTCTTAATCTTTATCAGTCTGTTGCAGAACATCTCGATGAATCAGATAGTGAATCGTAAGAGTTAACACTCTTACAGATTTTCTAAAAGTAGGGTAGGCATTGCCCACCTTCTTGCTATGAGTAATCAGCATTCATCCCTCTTTGGTGATTTCCGGACAAGAATCACGATTTTTGTAGGGGCGAAGCATTCTTTGCCATCAATTTGGTATGAAGCCTAGAAGCCTTGTTCAAAAGCTACATGGCTATATACGAATATAAAACTATTTGGAATTTGGACAATATTATGATTATCATTATCGTTGATTATCCCTCGCTAATCTCGCAAAAAATCTGATCTGTGGAACAATCGTATTGACTTGACAAGAATAAGCTTTGAAGAAAACAATCAAGAGACTATTGAATAAGTTTCTCATTTATTCCGAAATCAATTAATTCCGGTATTTTTGAGAATTTTAAATGGGTGTGAGGAGAAAAGATGACATTTAAATTATTGTGGCAATCCTGGCTGCTAAGCCCAGTTACTCTAGGAGCAGTTCTTTTAGCTTCATCGGCTGTGCTAGCGCAAGATGGTAGTGTCGATGCCAAGGTCGCGAATCAGATTTCTGAAACGCCGGAAACGACGGCAACTCAGCCTACAAAGGATGACTCAACCATTGCAACTGCCCTGTCGATGATGGCAACAGATTACCCAAACCCGTCGGAAAATTCAGGAGTTGCGGAGACACAAAACCAGCTCCCCGTTGCTGAATTACCTGCAAATCTAGATGCGGAGAGTGTATTAGAGCAAATTCAGCGATACAGCAATGAAAGTGAGCCTAGCTCTTTTGAAGCGCAGGATAATGAAAATAGTTCTCAACTAGAAGCGGAGTCTTTCAAAACACGAAATGCCAGTGATTCCACGGTTGTTGAACAAATCAACCAATATAGTAACGGTAGTGGTGCTAACGCTCTCGACCAAGTGACTAATGTTACTCAGTTACGGGATGTATCACCGGGTGATTGGGCATTTGAGGCTTTGCGATCGCTGGTTGAACGCTACGGTTGTATTGCAGGTTACCCAGATGGCACCTATCGGGGGAATCGAGCCATGACTCGCTATGAATTCGCGGCTGGACTCAATTCTTGCTTACAGCAAGTCGAGCGTTTGATTAGAACAGGTGGAGAAGGAGTCGCAACTCGAGAAGATTTAATCACCCTTCAACGCCTGATTGACGAATTTGGGCCCGAACTAGCAGCCTTGCGCGGCCGAGTCGATGCTCTAGAAGCACGCACAACAGAACTGGAACTAACACAGTTTTCTACTACCACCAAACTCGACGCTCAAGTCATCTTCGCCTTAGCAGGTATTGCAACCGGGGAAAATGCATTGGGAGAAGACATTCCTAATGTGGTAGCATTTGGCGATCGCGTTCGTCTTAACTTTGATACGAGCTTTACGGGTAGAGATGTACTCAGAACCCGACTTCAAGCGCTCAATCTGCGATCGTTTTCTGGCAGTTCCACCTTCACACCTGAAGGAGATCTGCGCTTTGCAGAGGGAACCTTCGGCACTGAAAGCAATAATGATGTAGAAATCGATGCACTGTTGTATGCTTTCCCGATTGGTAAAACTACCGTTGTCATTGAAGCAAACGCTGGCGCACCGGATGACTTTACCAATACAGTTAACCCCTTTATCGACGGTGACGGGGATAATGGTGCTCTCTCCAACTTTGCCACTCGCAACCCTATTTATGGTTTAGTTGGGGGTGCGGGACTGGGAATTAGGCACACATTCAGCGATGCCCTCGAACTTAGCTTAGGTTATTTAGCGGGTGAAGCTAACGATCCCAACGAGGGCAGTGGTTTATTTGATGGTTCCTATGGAGCTATTGCTCAGGTAACCTTCAAACCCATTGGAAAACTTACTCTAGGCTTAACTTACATTAATGCTTACAATGCCGACCTGACGGCAGGTAGCAATCGCGCCAATCTCCGTACTGCTTTAGCAGACAACCCAAACCTGCCAGTAGGTTTGCAACCCTTCAGTGGTTTATCAATACCAACATCCAGCAATTCTTACGGTGTACAAGCATCATTTCAAGTGAGCTCAAACTTTTACCTGGGCGGTTGGGTTGGCTATACAACCACTCGCACCCTATCGACCGCAGGGGGAGTTCTTCCACGAGGCGACTTAGACATTTGGAATTGGGCTGCCACACTAACTTTTCCCGATTTGGGTCGGGAGGGTAATGTAGCTGCGATTATTGTAGGTATGGAGCCTAAAGTTACTAATGCCAGTCCGGGATTGCGGGGTGTAATTGGTGAAGATCAAGACACATCCCTACATATCGAAGGGTTCTACCAGTTTAAAGTGACGGATAATATCGCGATTACTCCTGGGGTTATCTGGCTCACCGCTCCTGACCACAACTCCAACAACAACGATATTGTGATTGGTACTATCCGAACCACATTTAGTTTCTAGTGGAGCGTCAAGGTAGATTTGATACCGAGTTGCGTTCAAAGATAGTAGTTGAGACTGACGCACAGACGCACAGACGCTCTGGACGCTCCAGAAAATGAATATGCTACGTATGAATGCAACTTGGTATCAGTGGGCTTGGCGAACCCAGAATTATCAAAACATTAAAGCGTAGTTGCATTAGAAATAGATTGGTTGTAGAGACACATTCTAGGGCGTGTCTCTATTTATTTTTATAGTTATTAGGTTGACTTCTTTACTCAATTTATGCTCTACTCTTTAAAAATCGTGTTTTCTCCGAAGACTGTCACTGTACAGCCTCAAATTGATGAAAGCCTAACAGCTATCAGTGAAATCATTGAGATTAAATCTCAAGCTGTTTTAAATCTCTACATCCACTTTATAAAAATTAAATGTTGTGGATAGAATAAAAGTGGGAAAAAAATACCGATTCAAAGAAATCCCTTACAGACAGCAAGAAAGGGTGATTTCATGGATACCAATGCTAAAGTTGAAAAAAAGGGCTGAGGGAGGAGAAACTCCACCCTAAATTGTTGAAATTTTTGAGCAATCATTCTCTCCACGTATCTAAACAATTCATAGCTCTGAAAAATAGGAAGTTTATTGGTATACCTCATTTCCCTTAAGAAATATCTTCCTATTTCCTTGTCTTACTATCAGCTTTAAGTAAGACTGTTCAACCAAAATATAGCAAAAGGTAAAAGGCTTTTATGTTTATGGCTGGTCTGTAGTCGTTTCAGCCTTTCAATTTGTCCTAACTTTTATGGTGACAGCTATAGTTAATCTTTGATCGCACTCTTAGAGTAGAGAAACTTTAGCGATCGCAGATTAAAACAACCCCATTTGTGAGGAGAAAAGATGTCTAGAACGTTGTGGAATTCACTGCTAGCGAGTTCGGTAACGGTAGGAGCAGCATTGGTGGTTTCAGAGGCAGTGATTGGCAGTTTAGCGATTGCGAAAAGCGCACCGACAAAGCCGATCACAACAGAAACACTAGAGGCAAAGGAAGACCGAAAAGCTGCAATTGAATCTGAATCTGAGTTGACTGGGCCAACCGTTGCCGAGCTTGAGGGACAGACACCAGTCACTAACAGGAAAGAAACGCTCTCTGGCACAGATATTGAGACACTTATACCTAGAGTTGACGTTAAATCTGCGGCAGCACCAACAGCGTTTCAACCCTCCGGATTAATCAGTGAGGTCAATCCAAAATCCAAAATCCAAAATCCAAAATCGAACGAAAGTTTACCCATATCGGCACCCATACCCAATGATGCCAGTATCTTGGAACAAATTGATTTTTACACCAACGAAACCAACGAAGACAGTACTGATGCCCTTGAACAAGTAACGAATGTCACTCAGTTACGGGATGTTTCGCCAGGAGACTGGGCATTTGAGGCTTTGCGATCGCTGGTTGAACGTTACGGCTGTATTGCAGGTTACCCGGATGGCACCTATCGAGGCAATCGAGCCATGACTCGCTATGAATTTGCCGCCGGTTTGAACGCTTGTTTGCAGCAGGTTGAGCGCTTAATTACAACTAGTGGGGAAGGGTTTGTAAGGCAAGAAGATTTAGTAACTCTACAGCGTCTAGTCGATGAATTTAGACCAGAACTCGCTGCCTTGCGAGGTAGGGTAGACGGCTTAGAAGCACGCACCAATGAATTGGAACTGACACAGTTTTCTACCACCACAAAGCTGAATGGAGAAGCTATCTTTGGGTTAACGGGGATTGCAACAGGGGACAATATTTTCGGTGAATCTGTTGATGATGTCACAATTTTTGGTAGCCGAGTTCGACTCAATTTAGAAACTAGCTTCACAGGTCAAGACTTGTTGAGAACACGACTACAAGCCACGGGACTTGAAACCTTTACCCCTCGCACTGAAACCTTTGAAGGCAATCTGGCTTTTGCAGGTGAAAACGCCAACAATGATATTGAAATTGATACACTCCTCTATAAATTTCCCGTCACTAACAACACAGAAGTCGTCCTGATTGCTAATGGAGGTAGAGCTTATGACTTTGCCGATACGATTAACTTTCTAGATGGTGATGGTGGCTTCGGTGCCTTAACTCGCTTCGGCACGCGCAATCCCATTTACTATTTAGTTGAAGGGTCTGGAATTGGGATCAGGCAACAACTGGGTCAGACACTTGAACTAAGTTTGGGATATTTAGCAGGTGATGCTGGCAATCCCAGAGATGGCGGGGGTTTATTCAACGGGCCTTATGGAGCTATGGCACAGTTGGTTTACAAACCGAGCGATCGCTTTAAGATTGGCTTTACTTACATTAACTCCTACAACCGCGAAACCTTAACCGGTAGCCCTCTTTCTAACCCCCGCAATTTGCTGCAAAGGATTGGTGGTTTACCAGTTAATACGGGTGACGTTCCCCAACCCGCACCAGGACTAGTGCCCACTACCTTTTTTGGCGGGCAACAAATTCCCACCGGAAGTACGATTCCTGCTAACACAACCCTGCCACCGGGAACCCAGCTTGATGCATCAATAGCACTTCCCTTCCCACTTCCCGACGGACTGCCCTTTCCGATCACCGTCGGCCCCATTACGTTTCCTCCCGGAACTCCTATTCCCGCCGGAATTCCCATTCCTGCTGGAACTCCACTTCCCGGTGCAACTCCGATTCCCCAAGATTTCGTTCTTCCTGTACCC
>CBKWLJ010000292.1:0-11459 GCA_966675205.1 uncultured bacterium | reverse complement strand
TATGTGGATGAATTTGCAAAAGATTCTCTTTCCTTTATTTGGACGAATCCGCCTACGTTTCAATCAGCAAGCCATGATTATAGGCTACGAGCTATTGGGGTTGAAGTATCAGCGTCGTCCAGTCCCTAGACAGCATATCTGTAAATTAGTACACACTAGGCGCTACACCAGAGTTGTAAGGAGCGGGGAATTCTCAGTAGATTCCACCATCAAAGAAGAGCCTCGTCTAGTAGTTTGGGGAGGGACGAAGCAGTATCAGTTGTCTAGCGAGAAAGTTATTAAAGAGCCAGAGCTTGATTGGTTAGCCCAAGAACTCAGTAATTGGTTAGAATTACCAATCACAAGAGATTAAATTACTCGTTCTGAGTACACTCTTCGTGTTTATAGTGAGTGAAAGATAATTTTTAGGAGTTTCATATGTTTGGTTTAGGATGGCCTGAAGTGGCAGTGATTGGAATCATTGCCCTAGCGATTTTTGGTCCTAAGAAAATTCCAGAAATGGGTAGTGCTATAGGAAAAACTCTCAGAGGGTTTAAAGATGAGTTAAATACACCAACATCGGAGCAAGAGGAACAAGAGCAAGATAAATCGTAGTTTTACTGTATGATTCTTGCCTTAGATTTAATGTCAAAATCGCCTCTGGTAATGACCAAGAGGCGATTTTTTTAGTTTAAATTAAGCGATCGCATTTAACCCATTGAACTCATCACAGTTGATTGATAGACGATGGAGTCGGCGTTGGACTGGGAGAAGGCGTTGGGGTCGGAGACGGGGTTGGGGTGGGAGAAGGCGTTGAAGTTTGCGTTGGCGTTGTGGTTTGGGTTGGCTGGGAGTTGGTGTCGTCCGTGTCGTCGTTAGTGTCGTCTCCGGTTGTTTGTGTTGGGCTGGGAGAGGGCGTTGAAGTTTGTGTTGGGGTCGGAGACGGGGTTGGGGTGGGAGAGGGCGTTGAAGTTTGTGTTGGCGTTGTGGTTTGGGTTGGCTGGGAGTTGGTGTCGTCCGTGTCGTCTGTGTTGTTGGTATCGTCTGTGTCGCTAGGATTGGTGTTATTGGTGTCGTCGGTGTCGTCCGTGTTGTTGGTATCGTCCGTGTCGTCTGTGTTATTGGTGTCGTCTGTATCGTCCGTGTTGTTGGTATCGTCTGTGTCGTTAGGATTGGTGTTATTGGTGTCGTCGGTGTCGTCCGTGTTGTTGGTATCGTCCGTGTTGTTGGTATCGTCCGTGTCGTCTGTGTTATTGGTGTCATTAGGATTGGACGTTGGCGTTACACCGACTAATCCCGGCCAAACTCGACTCGATAGCCCTACTGTGACGTAGTAATTATTCCCAACTTGATAGACTTGACCCGATCCACTGTCATCAGAACCGACGTTAATTGGCTCACCAGAGGTAGGAGTAAACTCTGTAGAAAATACGTTTTCTAGATTACCGTCGTCGCCCTCAAAGGTGGGAATAAACGTTGTATTCGACGATACAAAATTTGTATCGGAGTTATTATTACCAGAACTGGTGTTATTACCTGAATTATTATTTGAGCCGTTATTGGAAGAACCCGTAGGGCTAAATCCTATTGACTCAGGGATAGTAACAAAATCACCTGTGAGATCAACATCAAAGTCAGCAAAGAAAGTTTTTCCCGAAGGCCCTTCTTCAAAAGCAGACGCTGGAATAGTCGTGCCATTATATGGTACGCCTTCTAACT
The DNA here is from genome assembly GCA_966675205.1 of uncultured bacterium. Classification (GTDB taxonomy): domain Bacteria; phylum Cyanobacteriota; class Cyanobacteriia; order Cyanobacteriales; family Coleofasciculaceae; genus JBFLZA01. Next base: position 9,761 of record CBKWLJ010000292.1, on the reverse strand, counting down.
GCCCACCCTCAGGTACGACTTGAAAGATGAAGACGTCGGTAATTGCGCTACCAGTTGCTACAGAGCTTCCGGCTGTAGACACACCGCCAGAGGTGTTGATTGTAAAAGGATCTGATGTGTCAAATCTTGTACTGTTAACGCTAGAGCTTGTTTGATTGAAAGAAGTTATCGAGAAGCTAAGCGTTGCGGGGACTCCAACAAACAGAGCAGGTTCACCATTCGCTGTAAACGCTTTGAACGATAGATTACCATCCACAGTTCCAGTATCACCTACTCCTGGAGTGCTGCCAGGGGCTGTATTGAGAATAGGACTGGTTGCTGCTTGGAATAAGATAGGTGCTGGTATATCTCCTTGCTCAGTTTGAATGAAGAGACTGCCTTCTTTGAGAGTACTCCCATAGATTACAGAACGACGATCAGAGCTGCCAGGGGCAGGGACAAAAATCTTAGCGTCAATAACAGACGCTCTTCCACCTGTAATGTTAACTCTGTCGTTACCACCACTTTGTTGTTGTTGTGCATGAACCGGAGCAGCAGCGATGAACGCTAAACTTCCAGCGAATCCAACAAATCCAAGCGCGTATCGAACGGATTTGGTAATCATAAGCGGACTCCTTGGGTAGATGACGTTGTGATGAAGCAGGTATTTTCTTTCAACCGGACTTAACTGCTGGCTGACGCAACAATTATCTAAAGAGTTCCTGGATTGGGGAAACTAAATCAATTCTTATCGTTTTATTTCCCAAACCGCAGAACTTATGCAAAAGTGCAATCTCTCCAATCATTGCTGCCTTACACATGTGTTTACAAGAACGTGCAATTTGCCTTGCAGGAACTTAGAAAGTAAATGTGGTACGCAGAGCGCCAATTGTTACCGTATCGCTCTCAGGATTATGACCAGGATTGAACACTACTACAACACCAGGCGTGATGCTGATATTGTCTGTGACACGGAAACGATAGAACGCTTCTACATGAGTTGCTGTTCCTGGTTGGTCGCCAGGATTGCCAAAGCCGCTACCTGATATGATGTCAGGAATATTGAATCCCACTGGCAAGTCACTGCTAATAATTTTGGGGGGCTGACCGACATAAATCCCTGCCAAATTCCCTCGACCCAATAAATCAGGGAAGTTGAGGAATCCCATCCAGTTAATAGTCTCTACATTTCCCGATTCGCCTGGTATCCAAGACTTGGTATAGCCAGCCCAACCCCCAATCGTAAAGCGTGGCGAAATCCGCAAACTCACAGTTCCGCCGAAGGCATCGGTTTTGAGCGGTGCGTTAACCGTTACTAAATCATCCCCTATACCAGTGCCTAAGAAGCCAGTATCGGAGCGACCACCCGGAGCGTAAGAATTAATGTAGTTGAGAGCAATATCCAATCGATTGATAGGAGTTACAGCCAACTGAACTCCCGCCGTAGTTCTCCCCCTGTTACCACCAAAGATACCCCCGATACCAGGATTTGCAGCCAAATCAGTCGAATAGACAGCCTGTAAACTGATACGAGGGTTGATTTGCCAATCAAAGCCAACTCCTGCGCCACCACCAATATTAATAATCGGGTTGCGCTGAGCAAAGGCAGAAATCGGACCAAAGCCTACACTTTCCACCCGATTGGCACCCCGGAAGACGTTCACTGGATTAACCCCTTGGGTGCCGACGATGACGGCAATATTTCTGCCGAACAGATGGCGAAAGGTTAGGTCGCTAAGAACAATGTCGTTATCGGGAAAAGTTGGGCCCTCATATCCCAGCCTTGTAAAGCTAGGGTTTAACCCCCCCGTGAAACCAGAACCTGCTTGGAGACCTGTCAGCAAGATACTGCGGGGTCCCAACTGCGTAAACAAACTTAACTGGGTGTTGGTAATTACATTAATGTTTGTTTGAGGGTCGCGAGTTTTGAAGCCAGCGAAGAATACTCCCTCATTTTCAGTACGTCCCTGAACCCCAATTACCACTTGCCCGAATAGTTTAGTCGTGGTGGAAAATTGATGATCTTCAAGAAAGGCAGTACGTCCCTCTAGGTCATCCACCCGTGTTTCCAAGGTAGCCAACTCAGTGTTGAATTCATCAACCAATCGTTGTAGCGTTTTTAAATCTTCTTGGCTGGCAAAGTCACCTTGGTTGGCAATCAAGCGCTCAATTTGTTGCAAGCAGGAATTTAATCCAGCAGCAAATTCATACCGTGTCATCGCCCGGTTGCCCCGGAAAGTTCCATCAGGATAACCTGCGATACAACCATAGCGCTCCACCAAACTACGTAACGCTTCGTAAGCCCAATCAGTAGGTTGTACGTCTCGCAGTTGGGTAACATTCGTTACTTGACCCATAGGATCGGCTTCTGGGTCTTGCCAGTCATCTAACTCTAAAGATTGTTGCTCGTCAGGGCTAGTGAGTGGGTCAGCTTGAGTTAGCTGGACTACCGGAGTTTTTGTCTGTTCGACAGCCGTTGTTTGCACCTGCTCTGGGACTGTTGAGCTTTCTTGAGGTGTTAAAGCAGTGATAGCTTGGCTCTGTGTTTCCGGCGCAAGCACTACATCTTGCTCGCTTTCTGACGGTAAAGCGACTTGAGAGTCAGACTGAGTGGATGGTACAACCGAAGCCAAGGCAGAAACTGGAGTAATGATCTCCTCAATCGTTGCTGTTTGCTCTTGTTCGCTCGTGGCTAAACTTTCTGGTTGCTCCGCAGAGACAGTTGCTGGATTGAGCGCTTGAGGTAATTTATCTTGATCTTGCTGTACCTGTTGTTTTAATACTGTCGCGTCGGGAAGTATCTCTGCTGTTTGAGCAGTCGGGGAACTTAGTATTGCTGCACTCGTCTCAGAGTCAGGTGTTGTTTCAGAATTCGGTGATTGAGCAGCCACTGGTGCCGCTAACGTTCCTGATAGTAGTAAGCCGATATAAAGTAGATGCCTCGAATTTGACATCGGCACTTTCCGCAGAAATTGAATAATTTCCATCACACCCTTATATTTTTTGTCAACCCCTTTAGGGGGAATTTAATAAATTAAATTTTCTCATAATATACTGTACCTCTGAGAAACAATCTTGGCAGTATGAAAAAGTGACAAAAAAGTCATAAAAAGTCAGATGTTAACGAATTTTATGGCAACAAAGCAATGTCATGCCGCATAACTGCATAAGCTATTCCTATGCAGAGATATAGATATGCGTCCTAAAACGTTAAGCATTTAACCATTGGGTAATGTTTTTGCACAACCTATCCTTCGTTAAATCACGCTTAACGCTGACTCGGCTTGAGGGATGCGCGATCAATGACAGTGGAAGAAGCTCTGGTGATTTTGGAGGCTAGTTTAGAGGGAGGACGCTTAAACAGAATTCAAGAACTTGTATTCCGCCAAGTTTGGGAAGGACAATCTTATTCGGAAATTGCCACGAAGTTTGGATATGATGCGGGTTATCTTAAGAACGTTGCTTCTGGGTTGTGGCGTATTCTTTCCCAGAGATTAGGAGAAAAGGTCACTAAAAATAATCTACAATCCGTTTTGAAGCGACGCCCCTACCCAAATCCAGAAGTAGCGATCGCATCTGGCACAGCCCAAACCTCCTACGAAGTTGCGTTCCCAGATAGTAGTCGAGATAGACGTGGGGAAGTGAGTATACGGGGACGCTCTAAACATGAATGCGCTATGTATGAGTGCAACTTGGTATCAGTGAGTGAAGAAGATGCTCACAAAGTGAGATGTAAAGATGCACAGATAGGAGCATGGAAAGAGGTAAGGGGAATTACCTGTACCCATGCATCTGGGTATGAGGTAGAGAATTGGGGAAAACTCGATGGAAATACTGAGTCATGCAGAGGAACCGATAATATATTAGACTTTCCCGCTCAAGCCATTCATCGGTATCAAGATTGGGGTGAGGCAATCGACACTTCTTTGTTTTATGGCCGTACCGCAGAACTGAATACTCTCCAGCAATGGATTGTGAATGAGCGTTGCCGACTAGTAGCACTGTTGGGGATGGGTGGTATTGGCAAAACTGCACTGTCCGTCAAATTGGCTCAGCAACTAGAACATGACTTCGACTATGTGATTTGGCGATCGCTTTTGAGTGCCCCAACGCTGCAAGCGCTTTTGCAGACTCTCATCCCATTGTTGGACAGCGAACACCGAAGCCATTCACCAGAAAGGCGAGAGTATTCTGTATCTAAACTCATTGAACTTTTACGAAAGCGACGTTGTTTGATTGTTCTAGATCAGGTCGAATCGATTCTCAGTAGCGGGGAAGAACCTAACGCAGATAACTGCACTCTCCCTGCGGGTTGTTATCGGCAAGGATATGAAGGCTACGGTGAACTATTTAAGCAAATTGGAGAAGGATTTCATCAGAGTTGCCTTGTGATTACATCTCGCGAAAAGCCTAAAAATATTGCTATCCTAGAAGGTCATTCTCGGCCCGTTCGTTCCTTTAAAGTTAGAGGGTTAGGTTTAGAGGCTAAAGAACTGCTTCAAAGTAAAGATATTTCTAGTTCCGATGATGAAACCCAAAAATTATTAGAGTTCTATGACGGCAATCCCCTCATTTTAATGATAGTTTCTGAAATGATTTCTGAAATATATCAGGGGAATGTATCAAGCTTTTTAGAACAAAATTTATTGTTCCTTCATGCCATTGGTGAGATTCTAGAACAGCATCTTACTCGCTTATCGACGTTTGAAAAAGAACTCATCGATTGGCTCAGTGTCCATAAAAAAGATGAAAAATGGGTTTCTAATACTGATTTGCTTGACAATATCCCCTTATCTGATTCAAGGCAAATTATAGTAGAAACCCTGTGTTCTCTATGTCGGCGATCGCTAATCGAAGTCAGCGAAGATGAATCTGTACGTTTTACAGTAAATCCTTTAGTCAGGGAATACATTACTCATCAATTAATCAAGAAGAGTGAAGTAGGTAGACGGAAATCAACGAAACTATGTTAGAGAACATAAACAGACTACCGCTTTGCCATTAATCAGTAGTCCGAGAGTACGAGAGTAACTAATAACGAATGACCAATGACCAAGGACGTGTTAGCACAGCGCGACGATAAGCTTAAGCTATACGACTGAGTACCACAAGCGATCGGGGTGACACAGGCACTGCTTGATTACCCATGAAAACATTCTCCCCATTGAGAAATCGAGGCTCTTTGGTATCAATTATTACAGCCCACTTTTTATCTTGTAACCCACTGGGTATGCTAAACTCAATTGTTTCATAGTGGGCGTTAAACAACAGCAGAAAATCATCATCAATGATTCGTTCGCCTCGCGGGCCAACAGCAGTAATTCCTTGTCCATTTAAGAACACTCCTAGACTCTTGGCATAACCCACATCCCATTGTTCCTGAGTCATTTCACCTCCATCGGGGTTGAACCAACCAATATCACTGACGCCCAAACCCCGAATCGCTCGTCCTTGAAACCACTTGCGTCGATGGAATACCGGATGCTGACGGCGGAAGTAGATCAGTTCACTGGTAAACTTCAACAAATCTGCATTTCCTTGTGCCAAATCCCAATCGAACCAGGAAATCTCCGAATCTTGGCAGTAGGCATTATTGTTGCCCCATTGCGTCCGTCCCATTTCATCGCCACCTAGTAACATCGGTACGCCTTGGGACAGCATCAAAGTTGCTAACAAATTTCGCCGTTGCTTCTCCCGTAACTGCAACACTTCTGGGTCTTTCGTTGGCCCTTCTACCCCACAATTCCAAGAGCGGTTATGGCTTTCTCCATCTTGGTTTCCTTCCTTGTTCGCCTCATTGTGCTTCTCGTTGTAGCTGATCAAATCGTTCAGGGTAAAGCCATCATGGGCCGTGATGAAGTTGATAGAAGCGTTTGGCTGTCGCCCATTCGTCTGAAAATACAAGTCAGGACTACCCGTGAAACGGTAAGCAAATTCCCCTAAGGTACTATCTTCACTACGCCAGTAGTCTCGCACCGTGTCTCGATATTTGCCATTCCACTCTGACCAGAGTACCGGGAAGTTCCCGACTTGGTAGCCACCTGTTCCTACATCCCAAGGTTCAGCAATCAGCTTCACATCGGCAAGAACTGGATCTTGGTGAATAATGTCAAAAAACGCTGCTAAGCTATCCACCTCATACAGTTCACGAGCTAATGCTGAAGCGAGATCAAAGCGGAAGCCATCCACGTGCATCTCGGTTACCCAATAACGCAGGCTATCCATGATTAACTTCAGGACTTGGGAGTGACGCACATTGAGGGAATTGCCACAGCCGGTAAAGTCCATGTAATAACGGGGGTCGCCTTCTACCAAACGGTAGTAAGTGACATTGTCGATACCCCGCAGCGATAAGGTTGGCCCTAAGTGATTGCCTTCTCCGGTGTGGTTGTAAACCACATCCAAAATCACTTCAATCCCTGCATGATGCAGCGCCTTGACCATCTCCTTGAACTCTGCGACTTGTCCGCCTGGAGTTGAGTCAGCACTGTAGCCGGAGTAAGGGGCAAAATAGTTGATGGAATCATAGCCCCAGTAATTTTTCAACCCCTTATCAGCGAGATGTCCCGGATAAGCAAGGAAGTGATGCACAGGCATCAGTTCAATGGCTGTAATTCCCATAGCTTGCAAATGTGCGATCGCAGCCGGATGTGCCAATCCTGCGTAAGTACCCCGCAGTTCTTCTGGGATATCTGGGTGCAGTTTGGTAAAGCCTTTAACGTGAGTTTCATAAATAATGGTGTCGTGCCACGGAGTTTTTAGCAGTTGGTCATCTTCCCAATCAAAAGACTGATCGACGACAATAGACTTGGGGACTAAATGAGCGTCATCCAAATCAGAGAAAGATAAGTCTTGTTCGGAAGCGTCCCAAGAATAGCCAAAGACTTCTGGCCCATTGCCCACATCACCATCAATGGCTTTGGCATAGGGGTCAATCAAAAGTTTGTTGGGGTTGAAGCGATGACCTTCATTCGGTGCATAAGGTCCATGTACTCTCAACCCATACTTTTGACCGGGTGACACCCCTGGTACATAGCCGTGCCAGACAAAATTGCTAACTTCAGTTAGCTCGATTCGTGTCTCCTGATTATCTTTATCAAATAAACAAAGCTCGACACCCGTTGCGTTTTCACTGTACAAAGCAAAGTTTGTACCTTTGCCATCCCAGGTTGCACCTAAAGGATAAACTTTCCCCGGCCAAAGTGTAGCTATATACATAGAGCAAATTTCAGAAAAAGTGAGAATGGTTTAAATTGAATGTCTACGAATGCAAGCTCACTCAGGAGTTTCCACATCTATTACCTCAAGTTTTTGAACACATGAATAACTTGAGGTTTGTAATAACTTTATTGCTCAACCCAATAATTTATTAATTGAATTGATTTTAAAAATTAAGATTTGGAAAGTCCTAGAGGATTCTTCAAAGCAATTGATAAAAATCCCCCAGTCAATAAAAATTGCACTTCAAATTCTCATAGTCGCAATCTTTATTAAAAATTACTGGTTTTTTATCTATAATTTATTCTATAAACTGCCATGAGCATTCAAATCAATCTTTAGATATAAACTTTTATTTTTTAATTTATCTACTCACTAAAAGGTACAAAATCCCGAATAGCTAATCATAGCTTTCGGGACAGTTCTATCAGTTGGTTCAGAGTATCGTAGCAAATTTACCTCTTTTTTGCAAATATTTGCTATCAGTCAAAAAATCTCTCAATATCTACTTAAATTTTCAGGAAGCTATTGGGGATACGTCTTGCTTTAATTTTAAGTAAATTTGGGCTGATTTACATGACCCGTTAACCTGAGTTTCAGCTCTACTTAGTGTTGATATAACTCTGTAACCATTGCTCTGAAATACCTGTAATTTTGGCAATTTCAGACAAAGAAAATTTCCCTAACAGAAGTCTGTCAATCAAGTTTTTGGTTTGCTGCGAAATAACTGGCGTTGGAGACTTTCGCATCATCTGGTTTAGTACGATTTCAGTAAGCACCTTGACGCTTCTTGTTTAGTTTCATTATTTCTAGGCTACAGTCTGGACAATAATTGATCTATCCGATACCGTACAGAAAATCATTCTTACTTGTAAAATTATTATGTAACTTTAGCTACATCCATTCTTTACAAAAAATCAGACTTTCACAGGTAGCTCACAGTTGTCCTACTATCGTAAGTTACTTATTTGAAGTGATGTTGATTGATGTAAATAGAAACATTGTCCGTGTACTTGATTTCCCCTGATGCCATTCGTAACAAGCTTCTGGCTGCTCTACCTAAAACTGAATACCAACGTCTCCTTCCGCAGCTCGAGCCTGTATCCCTATCATTTAAGCAGCTTCTTTATGAGTGCAACGCACCCATCGACTATGTCTACTTCCTCAACAACTGTGTGGTTTCTCTAATCAGGATTATGGAAGATGGGGGAGTAGTAGAAGTAGCAACGATAGGGAATGAAGGAATGGCTGGTCTTCCTGTATTATTAGGAGCAAATCACTCTCCTAATGAAACGTTTGTGCAGGTTCCGGGTGATGCTTTACGCATGAAAGCAGATGTATTCAGAAGCGAGGTTGCCCCAGGTAGCCCGCTTCACAACCTGCTGCTGCGTTATACCCAAGCATTGATGAATATGCTAGCGCAATCAGTAGCCTGCAATCGGCTACACTCGATAGAAGAGCGATGCTGTCGCTGGTTATTGCTCACTCGCGATCGCGTTAATTCAAATGAATTTCCTTTGACTCAGGAATTCCTTTCCCAAATGCTAGGAGTTCGCCGTGCTAGTGTTAGTGAAGTTGCGGCTGTTCTACAGAAGGCAGAGTTAATCCGCTATCATCGCGGCAAAATGATGATTCTCAACCGTAAAGGTTTGGAGGCTGGCTCCTGTGAATGCTATCAAATTATCAAAAAAGAGTTTGAGCAATTACTGCCCTGAATTATGAATTATGAATTATGAAATGATTTGTATAGAGTTTATAGAGGCTTGAAGCCCCCACTCAAAATTTTGATTAGTCTATATTGAGGGAGAGTTACAAATTCAAAATCTTCTTCAAAATGAATGTTTATAGCTTCTGCCATAAAAGTTAGAACTTTATTTAAGAGACAAAACGACCATTTATCAGTAATAAGCCTTCTGCCTCCTACCTCCTGCATTCCGCCTTTTTGCTAGAATTCATAAGTTGCCATTCATAATTTACAGCCAGTATTTAGGATAAATTCTTTCTTCGGCTAGATTATTGAACACCACAGCACAGAGTACCAGAATCATAGAACCTTCTAGAGTAGGCGTTAGTAAAAACTGCCAAGGAGCTTTTGTCATCATTACCACGAGGGCAACAGCTCCTGAAGGGGGATGCACAGTTCCAGTCAATTGCATCATTCCAATAGCGGTTGCCACTGCCAGTCCCATCGTCCAAGGCTCTGAGCCAAAAAGATGTAGAATCGTTAGGCTAACTAAAGCAGCAATCAAATTACCACCAATCACATTCCGAGGTTGAGCTAAAGGGCTATCCGGTACGCCAAATATCAAGACACTAGTAGCGCCAAAGGGAGCCATCAGTAAAGGGGTATTCGTTTTTACAGCAAGGTACGCTGTTGCTGCAATTCCGATAAAACTCCCCAACCAACTCCAAAAGATATATTTGTGATGCGGTTTATCGAGAGGAGCTGAACGCTTAGTTCCACGTACCTTAATGCAGTAACTTTGCCATTTAAAATGAAGGTTTTTGTACGTCCGGAGTAGGTAGATGGAATTAAGTTGTCTTTTAGGTAAATAGCTTTTCAT
>CBKWLJ010000291.1:0-11591 GCA_966675205.1 uncultured bacterium | reverse complement strand
GGAACAGTGAAGTGAAACTGACTTCCCTGATCTTTGCCAGCGGAATCTGCCCAAATTTCCCCGCCCCAACCCTTGACAATTTGACGACAAATTGCTAGTCCCAGACCTGTTCCACCAGTGGTACGTCGCAAAGCACCTTCTTCTTGATAAAAGCGATCAAAAACATATTCCAAGCGATTGGGTTCAATACCACGACCAGTATCTGCGACCGTAACCTCTAGCATAGAGGTTTCATCGCTGTGAATTTCAATGGTGACTCGCCCTTGAGGTGTTGTAAATTTGCAGGCATTGTCGAGCAGTTTGGCTAAAGCTTCGACTAGCCATTCGCCATCTGCTCGCACTAAGGGAAGGTCATCAGGAATTTGGGTCGTGATAGTCGGCCGCTCATTTTCAGAACGGCGAGCACGGACGTTACTAACTGCAAGGTCGATGCATTCTGTCAAGGAGAGAGGTTCCGGGTGCCATTCCACGCGACCACTTTCTAGACGGGAGAGAGTGAGAAAGTCTTGAACGAGGGTTCGCATCCGTTCAGCGTCAGCTAAGGCGGTATTGAGCATCACTTGACGCAACTCTGGAGACATATCCGGTTCGCTGGCAAGGCTTTCCAAGCAAACTTGAATGGTAGAGAGGGGGGTACGCAGTTCGTGACCGGTAATTGCGACTAAGTTACTGCGGGTGCGATCGAGAGCTTCGAGTTGCTGGTTGAGGTCTTCGAGGTTAGCATAGGCTTCGGCTTGAATTAAAGCAACACCAACCTGAGTTGCGATCGCTTCTACCAGTGCTAGGTCATCATCTGTCCATCGATAAGGCTTCTCTCCACAATGGTGCAACTCTACCATTCCTAACAACTGGTCTTGATACACCACTGGTACCATTAGCAGAGAGCGAATGGAAAATTGCTGCACCAAATTTTTTAAAGCGGTACAGGACGAATTTTGAGGATTACTTCTAGAATTTGCAGTTTTTCTTTTATCCCGTGTTTGCCTTGTTGGTTGTGGACTGTTCAGACGAGGATCTTCCTGAGTGTTTTCTATGTAAACAGGTTCCCGATGCTGAACTACCTCTTGAAATAGGCAGTTGTCCTGCAATGGCCAAATTTGCCCTCCTGTAGCAGCCCGCTGTGTTCCATCCTTATCCCGCGTCTTTAAAAATTCATGACTAATTGTGGCTGTAGTATCTGTTGCCTTGCAGCGGTAAATCAGACAGCGACAGATGCCAAGAGCTTGCCCCAACTCCTGCACGGCAACTTCCAGAATTTCATGGGGGTTTAGACTGCGGCGGATGGCAGAGGTGATGGAATTAACCAACCGTTCTTTCTGTTCCTGTGCCGAAATGGAACGATAAGCTTTGAGCAATTTGTACTGCCCTGCCTGTAAGTAAGTGACTAAGCGCTGGACAAAGGGGTCAGGATTGAGAGATTCTCCTACAGACACTGGCGTCGTACTAGGAAGTGCTGAGTCTTCTAAAAACTGCTTTCTTGCCTCAGCTATTTTTGCCGCCAATTCAGGTCGGTATGCCTCGATGCGAGTCAAAAGTATCTCAGCCGCTTGTTTGCTGACATCTCGGTCAAACGTCCAAATGCCTTCAAATCGACGGGCCGGGTCCATTTCCGAATTTGAGATTTCGGCGATTGGTGCAAATCGTTCCCGGCAAATCAAGCAATTAGCATAATTGTGCCCAATAACGACCAAGTGCCACTCCAGACTGAGAGCATCATCTGGCTCGAATGCTATGGTTTCGTAAATGTTTGAGCTATTCCTAAACTCTGTTTCCGGTGCGGCTAGAACATACACTTGAGATGTCCGGTCGGCAATTCGTCGGTATCGGTGGGCTTCCTGACGGTAAAATCGCTCTCGTTGGAAGTTGGCAATCACTAAAGGTCGATCTGCCCCAGCCAAGACTTGATCTTCCATCGCATGGGAGAGTGCGGTCAAAGAAGACTTGAAATACACTTGTTGCCGCAGATGGGGCATGGCTTGTTGTAAGCTAGCCAGCACGGAAGTCGTGATAATCATTAATTAATCATTAATTGATTAAGTTTTTTGTGTTATCCAGGCAGTGTTGAGGTATACGGCACCGATGATTCAGGTGGATCGGTTTGCCCTGATGACCGGTTTACCTGAGATTAATCGGGTCGTCTAGAGAGGAGCGTCAAGGGTTAGCGCTGATCAAAGTGCGCTTTTGAGCATAGATATCCCCTAAGGGAGCGCTCCTGGCTAGGCATGATCCCATTCCTGCTCTATCAACTTATCGTACAAAACAAAGGGATGATTCCCTGCTAGAAAAGCCTGCAACTGAGGAGAAATTTGCTAGCATTCCTAACTTGGTCAAGCTGTCAAGTATCAAATTACAGTATTTTCTCCTGAATTTCCTGTACGCTTAGGGTACGCTGTGCTTGTGCTAGTGTATCCCATACAGCAAGCATGTAGTACGTTACAACGCACCCTACTATAGCTAATTCAACTTGTTGCTAAGGTTGTGTTCTAATGCTTCTAACGATTCTTGTTCTACTGACCCTCGAGTTTGCACGATGCCCAAATTGGTTTGGTACGTTGCCAGTAATTTCTGCGCTTCCCCGTAGTTTGGGTTTCCTATAGAAATTTCTTCGAGTTGATCTATGGCTTGAGACCATAAATTTTCAATTTGTTGCCACCTGCCTGCTGAATGGGGTGAATTTTGACCGGCTTTAGCAGCAGCAAAGGCAAATTACTTAGCTGTACGTATGAATGCAACTTGGTATAAGTCCTGTATTTGCCATGCTGAAAACGAAAAAATTGCCACCTCTTACTTCGCTGTAAGTGAGATGGCAAAAGATAATTTTAGCTGGTTAAGCTCTGGAAGCTTTTTTGAGGCTGCTTACCACTCCGATAGAAACGAAATTCTATTTCTGAAGCTTGTTTTGGGCAAATTGCCTTAGCTGTTGGGCTTCTTGATAAGCGGTTGTTCCCGTTTTAACGGTTTCGAGCTGATTGATCATGTTCTGGATCTGGCTATTCCATTGATTTTTATCCGCAGGCGGAGAGACGTTAAATCGTTGAATGCTCTGCTTTACGGATTTCAGGGTATCTACAGCTTCTTGCTCCATTTTCAAGCGAGTTTGTATGATACCGGAATTGGTTTGGTAGGTTGCTAATAGTTTTTGTGCTTCCACATAACCAGCGTCGTCAACTTGAATTTTTTCCAGTTGATTAATGGCTTGTTCCCATAGCTTTGCCACTTGTTGCCACTGTGTAGTGCTATGGGGCGGATTTAGTCCAGCTTTGGCGGCAGCGAAGGCAAATTGTTGAGCAGCGGCAATTAACTTTTCACTGCGGGTACTATCAGGCGCTTGCCGTTTCGATTGGGAAATACTTGATTTCGTTTGATATTCTGCCAACAATTTTTGCGCTTCTGAATAGCCCACATCTTGCAGGGAGACTTGCTTGAGTCGGTTAATTGCTTCTTGCCACAAGGCTTCAACTTGCGCCCACTCTAGGTCAGGATTTTGTCCTGCTTTCTCCGCTTGCAGGGCAAATTCTTGGGCTGCTGCAATTAAGTTGCTACCTCCAACCTTGTCAAAGTCTCGCTGGTAGGCTTTGATTTTGGTTTGTGCCTCTTTTCCAGCTAGTGTTTCTGGAGGAATTTGCGCTAATTGATCGAGGGCAGCTTGCCAAGCAGCATTCGCTTTTTGTTTATCTGCCGTTTCTTTGGCTTGTTGGTACTGTTGTTTGGCTGTATTGAGCGCTTGATCAGCTTGAGTGAGCTGAGCGTGAGCATTTTTTTCTTGAAATAGTTGAGCTTCCATCCGCCCCACCTTGGCACGGGCAGATTTGAATTCATCTAGGGTAAATTGCCAACCTAACCAAAAGGTGTATTTAGGCCAGTAATCTAAAAACCAAACGGGGAGGGCGTCGAGATGCTTTTGGGCAGATTTGGCTTTCTGGGCACCGAGAGCAAAATCAGCAGAACTGGTGGCATGGTTTACCAATTGATCGGCTTGCTCAACTTGCGCGATCGCTTGACGATAGTGATGATTCATGCTCATGTAGCTGGGCAACAGCAGTAAGGGGGCTGTTTTGGCAATCGGTAAGCGAATCATCGGGTATGGGAGGTTCGCGACCCAAACGACTCCCGCAGAACCGGCCAGAAGGATAGTCGCCCATTTCAGTTGGCTTAAAACACCGGGGGGTCGGTTGGCTTTTGCGGCTTCTTTGAGTGCCTTTTCGCTAAAGTGAGGCAATACATCAATCACTGTCTCACGCAATTCTTCATAAGAGGCGGGTGAGCCGTCTTGCGATCGCAGTTTTTCCAAACGCTTCAGGGCAATTTGTTTTTCGGCTCGACTCAGCGCATCATTTGTAGAACAGTTGTCTAGTTCTTGACGAAGAATGTCGTAGGCACGATGGTTAAGACGCCGCATAATATACACCAATCAACTGTTTTTATTATTCCCAGCGATAGATGCAATCTAACATTCAGAACTATTGACTGTCTTTAAAATAAGGCAGAAGGTAGACGGCAGATGGCAGAAGGGATAAGAATTTTCATTTTTTCGTTGTGGGTAATCGCCCGTGGGGGACTGTCTTCAATTTTTTGTAATTGCTGTACCTAGTGAGAATCCCCTTTAAATAAATCTTGTGAGCTGAACTCGATATCGCTCTTTTTTGGTGACAGCGACTTCTCCAACTTCTAAGCGCCCTTTCCCACGAATGGCGATTAAATCTCCAGACTTAACGATATAACTGGCTTGGTTGATATCTTTCCAATTGACCCGCACATCACCTGCATTAATTAAATCCGCCATTTTACTGCGAGAGACACCAAAGCCAGCCGAGGCGATCGCATCTAAGCGCATGGATGCCTCTACTGTTGTCAGCTCCTTTTTCTTCGGTTCTCGAATCTTCAGTTCACTCAGCTCAATGCGTTGGGTTTTTACCGGGACTGAGCGCACTTGCGTGAGTTGCGTTTCTATAAATTCGACCATGTCGGGCACCACAATCGCTTGCCCGCCCCGTTCTCCTAAGACAATAATGTCGCCTATCTTTTCGCGCACCAGTCCAGTGCCCAAGATAGCACCGAGGAAGTCTCGGTGGGTTGCTGGGTCGAATAAAAAGTTACCTGCGATATCTAATGCGGCTACCGAAACTTGAGAGGAATCGAGGGGTAATTCCGATCGCGCGATCGCTAATCGTTGCCGTTCTGCCTGCGGATATCCTCCCCAAGCCAACAGTTGCACTTCGGTTAACCGTGCAAATTGCTGTTGAATTTCTGCTAAGGCTGGGGGTGAGAGAAAATCCGTCAAGACGACTTCCCACGTCTTAATCGCTTGTTCAGCGAGGTCAATGACACGGGCCACATCCTCTCGATTTTCGACTCCTTTAAGCAGTTCTTCTCTGGGCAGCATTTGCGATCGCTTTTTTACACACTTTCCTTGATTCTACCTGTGCCTTTTCATTGCAGACGATTAGAGGTTGAATAGGGTAGAAGGCAGAAGGCAGGAGGCAAAAGGCAAGAGGCAGGAGGGTATTATGTTTATTACTGCTACAGGGTCGTTTGGGCCGTTAAAGAAAGTCCTAACCTTTATGGCGACAGCTATACCTACACACTCGTTGGCTCAACATAGCCTTGAATATTTTCCGGCTCGAATTGACGGAGAATTCGGGTGGCTTGCCGGGTTAACGCTTCAGAACCTTGAACAACGATTAGGTATTTGCCTTCATTAAGACGATTTCGGTAGGGTAATGCATCTCCACTTCCGGATGTCAAGCCGACGCTGCCACCGACAAAAAGGCTACCCATTGCCCCTGCGATCGCGCCAAATATTCCGCCGATAATATGGTTCCCTAGGCTACCCGCCCATGGAGCGATTTCTATCCCCGTTTGCAGGTTAAAGGCAAAGCCTGCCGCAAATCCAAACGGAATTGTCCAAAATGCCATTGTCTTGGCTCGCTTTTTTGCCTCTACGTTCGGGTTAAGCAGACCGAATTCATCAGCACTTTTATACCCTTTCCCTAAAATAGAGACCTTCTCCATTGGTAAACCTTCTTTCTCTAAGGCAGAGTATGCTTCTTCTGCTTCAATGCGATTTTTGAGTACTGCAATTAGATAGTTCATTTCTTGATCAACAATTTTTTTGTATGCTTTTGAATATAAAATAACAGCGCTTCACCGCTTGCCCAGTTTATACGAAGTTGTGTTCAAACAGAGTAGTTGAGATAGATGAGATGTGGAGACGCTCCGGGCGCTCCAGAAAATAAGTATGCTACGTATGAGTGCAACTTGGTACTACACACTAAAGAAAAGGATTTCAAGTTCCCCTTGAAACTGAGGTCAAGATAATGTAGGTTTAGCTCGATCACTGGCAAACTGAAAAATTTTTAGGTGAATCGCGGTATAAAGACAGCTTTGCGGTTACAATGACCTACTGCAATCCATTCCCCTTAATTGGGAAGTTGCATGGGTGTATCAACACTCCTCCCCTTGAATTTGACCGCTATTCACCGTCTGTTGCTTATAGCGCTCCTTGCTTGGATAGAGTTTGCTTACATAAAATAACGGTGCGCGGTATATCCCATTTCACCCCCTCGTGCAGGTAATGTCTAAGGTTCTCGTCTCCGATCCAATTGACCAAGCTGGACTTGATATCCTCTCCCAAGTGGCTCAGGTCGATGTCAAAACCAATCTTTCGCCTGAAGAACTCGTCAGGATTATTCCAGAGTACGACGCGCTGATGATTCGTTCAGGTACCCGTGTGACCAAAGAAATCATCGAGGCGGGCAAGCAACTCAAAATTATTGGACGTGCCGGCGTTGGGGTTGATAACGTCGATGTGCCAGTGGCAACCCGCCAGGGCGTTGTGGTCGTTAATTCTCCTGAAGGCAATACGATCGCTGCCGCTGAACACGCCCTCGCCATGATGATGTCATTGTCTCGCTACGTTCCTGCTGCTAATCAGTCAGTGAAAAACGGACAGTGGGATCGCAAGAGTTTTGTAGGAGCAGAAGTTTATAAGAAAACATTGGGTGTCATCGGTTTAGGCAAAATTGGCTCCCATGTCGCTACTGTGGCCAAATCCATGGGCATGAAGTTGCTAGCCTATGACCCCTTCATTTCGATAGAACGGGCTGATCAGATAGGATGTCGTGTAGTAGAACTCGATGTTCTGTTGCGGGAATCAGATTACATCACCCTACATATGCCAAAGACGCCAGAAACCACGCATTTAATTAATGCTGATGCCCTGGCAAAAATGAAGCCTACAGCTAGATTAATTAATTGCGCCCGAGGAGGCATCATTGATGAACAGGCTCTCTACGAAGCATTAAAAGAAGGTAAAATCGCCGGAGCGGCATTGGATGTATTTGAATCAGAACCGCTCGGAGAATCACCCCTTTTGTCGCTAGGTAAAGAAGTCGTCTTGACTCCCCACTTAGGAGCCTCTACCGCCGAAGCGCAAATTAATGTTGCGATCGATGTTGCCGAACAAATTCGAGATGTTCTCTTAGGGTTACCCGCACGCTCAGCGGTGAATATTCCGGGAATTTCTCCCAACGTCCTCGAAGAACTCAGACCCTATATGCGCCTAGCAGAAACACTCGGCAACTTGGTTGGACAGTTGGCCGGTGGACGCATTGAAATGCTCAATGTCCGATTGCAGGGCGAATTGGCAACCAATAATAGTCAGCCGTTAGTGATTGCATCCCTTAAAGGCTTACTCTCTCAAGCCTTGCGAGAGCGAGTGAACTACGTCAATGCCAACATTGAGGCAAAAGAACGGGGAATTCGCGTAATCGAAACGCGGGATGCTTCGATTCAAGACTATTCAGGAGGGTCTTTACAGCTATCTGCGATTGGTACATTGGGTGAGCATTCCGTAACAGGTGCCTTGTTGAGTGATGGAGAAATTCACATTACGAGCATCGATGGGTTTCCAGTGAACGTTCCACCTAGCCACCATATGCTGTTCACCTTGCACCGGGATATGCCGGGAATTATTGGGAAAATTGGTTCTCTGCTGGGCAGTTTTAATGTCAATATTGCCAGTATGCAGGTAGGCCGCAAAATCGTGCGCGGTGATGCAGTCATGGTGTTGAGTATTGATGACCCTCTACCGGAAGGGGTGATCGAGGAGATTACAAAAGTTCCGGGAATTCGTGATGCCTATACAGTAACCCTGTGATGGATTTTGGATGCAAGGATTTTAGAGTTGGGGAAAGCTAGTGATATTGAAATATTGTCGCATTCTAAATTAGCCAACCTCAATCTAAAATCTGAAATCTAAAATTGTATGGCAAATAGTTGGTGGGAAATTCAAATCCTCTGTGACCCTGCCCTCGAAGATACAATCTTCTGGCGGCTGGAAACGTTTGGCTGTCGCGGAATGTCTAGTGAGGTCAAGGGTCACTCCCTCCTACTCACAGCTCACTTACCCCAAATCCAGGCACAGTTGTTGGATTTAGCCGCTCTTTCTCTGTGGCTACGCCAAGATGCTTTGACGATAGGGATGCCGGTGCCGATTATCAAGTGGAAGCTGATTGATGAGGAAGACTGGTCGAGTAGTTGGAAACAGCACTGGGAACCTCAAGAAATTGGCGATCGCTTTTTAATTTACCCGGCTTGGTTGCCAGTCCCCAACCAATCAGAACGACTGCTGTTACGCCTCGACCCCGGAGCCGCTTTTGGCACGGGAAATCACCCCACTTCTCAACTGTGTCTCGAAGCGCTAGAGATGCGTTTGGGGGATGGTAATAGTGAACTCACTGTTGCTGATATTGGTTGTGGCTCTGGTATTCTCTCCATTGGGGCAGTTTTATTGGGAGCAAAAAAAGTTTATGGCGTAGATACTGACCCCTTAGCGGTGCGTGCAGCTCGCAGCAACCGGGAATTGAATCAAATTAGCGCCCAACGCATGGTAGTTGCCAAAGGCAGTATTGAACACATTCCCAAACTATCAGGAGGT
The DNA here is from genome assembly GCA_966675205.1 of uncultured bacterium. Taxonomy (GTDB): domain Bacteria; phylum Cyanobacteriota; class Cyanobacteriia; order Cyanobacteriales; family Coleofasciculaceae; genus JBFLZA01. Next base: position 2,653 of record CBKWLJ010000291.1, on the reverse strand, counting down.
CAGCCGGTTGATGGCATTCTCTGTAATATTTTGGCGGAGGTGATCATCGACTTAATCCCAGCCATGACAGCCATTACGACACCCACGAGTTGGGGCATCCTCAGTGGCATTTTGTTAGAGCAAGCAAAACCCATTGCTGACACACTGGAACAGTATAACTGGGTGGTTGCCGCACTTTGGAAGCGTCAAGACTGGTGTTGCTTTAATATCAGAAGGTCGTAAGAAGTTGCTTTTAAGCAGGTATTTATAGAGAATTAACTCCAAATGGGAAGCTATCAAGGTAGGATGCACTGTTTTCAACGTTCTGGTCAAAATAGTTTCCCCAGTGGGGTTGAGAATTATCAATATCTTTGAAACCATACTTTGATGCCAGATTCCATGAACTCAGAACCTTCCCTGAATGTTGCCCAACTTCTGGATCGGCAGCAAGTGTAGCGATCGCACGACCAATATAAAATGGTGTTTCCGATGCGATAAAATGTGGGTCTTTTTCTGCTCCATCTTGCCAGTTGGCTTCGGTGACACCAAAGTGATCGAGCATGGCTTCAGAACGAAGAAAGCCAGGGGTGACAGCTATGGCTGTAATATTGTAAGGACGAAGTTCTTTTGCCATTGCGTAGGCCAGGCGAATCACGGAAATTTTTGCCAAGTCGTAGAAGAGGTTGCCTCGATACCCCAAACTATCCCCATCCGTAATTTCAAAAATCAGTCCTTGTCTTCGCTCAATCATTAACGGAACGGCGTAATGACTGGTGATGATGTGGGTTTGAACGCCTCTTTGTTGCATGAGCAATCCATTAGATAGCGAATGTTCCCAGAAGGGTTTATCCCACTCCATCAAGGCATCTCCACCCCAAATATCATTCACTAAGATATCGAGTTGCCCCTGCTCAGTTTTAATGCGATCGAATAGAGCTTTGACTTGCTCAGGAATCGTGTGATCCACTTGTACCGCAATGCCTTCACCGCCATGCGCGTTCACCATCTCTGCGGTTTCTTCAATCGTTTCAGGTCGATTTCCGGTGGCAGATTTGCCGCGAATGCTGCGTCCGGTGCAGTAGACTGTTGCTCCTGCTTCACCCAGCATACAAGCAATGCCCCGCCCCGCTCCACGAGTTGCTCCGGCGACAACAGCTATCTTGCCTTTTAACGGTTGCATCAAAATCCTCTCCTATTATCTTTGAGAGATAGCCGATTTTGATTGTAGCGATCGCTCAAACGAGTCTGCCTCACCCAACACAATGATGAATGATGAAAACTGCTGCCGTGCCTGTCCCTGACTCCTGGTGGGGCAACCACAGGGGATTGCCCCTACGCTTTTGATGATTGAATCGGTGCTCTTGCGCTCCTGCTGTTCCTTATCTGTGGGCTAAGCGTTGGCGTTCTTGTTGGACGACTTCACTTAACCCAACTTGGTCGAGGAGTGAGAGAAAGTCGGCTTGTACTGCTGCATCTTTAGGATTAGCATTCAATGCTGTGGAGAGAGTCGTGAGAGCATCATACCAAAGACCTTCTTGAGCATAGATGGCAGCGCGAGAGAGAAGGATTTGAGACGATTCATTCCGTCTAGATACGGATTCAGAAGCTTGTATTGGTTCGACAGTTGTGGAATTTAACCCAACCGTTGTCAATTTTTGCTCAAGTTCCGGTGCAATGGGTACACGCTGAATCCAGCTTTGGAAAAACACATCCTCGGAGCGTCGGTTTGAATTGCAGACTAGGCTAACTGTCCATCTATATATCTGTCCTGGCACAAGTTCGGGTTGCTCTTGAGGAAACTCTACCTGAATGAGTCCTGGTTTGGGTGCATCGATTTGTTTTTCTAGCACAGTCTTGCCACCCACCTTTTCTTCCACTAAGGTAAACTGCATGGGCACGGAGACCGCTTTTGACAAGTGCCAGAAAAAGGTTGGGCGACCGGATAGCGTTTGTCCGGCGTAGTCTTTGGAAGGAATTAATAAGGTGACTAAGTTGGAGGCAAGGGATTCATTATCACATCCTCGCGAACCCGAACCCTGACTGCGACGAGGATTTTTTGTGGCTGGTGGGATAAAGCTAATGCGTGAGTTAGTCGCTTGACTCACGAGGACATCCTTGGTTTTGTGCGTCGCTTTGACAACACTCAACTTACTGGAATCACTGAAACCGTGAGTTAACCCTGAATCGGGAAAACCCAATAGTTGTACCCCCAGGAGAGAGGCAGTGCTTGCGGCTAAGACAGCGAATTTCCAGGAGGATGCCATAGGACTACTTTCCACATTGACAGTGCGTTGTTTATGCGCTGCTGGGTAATGATTATGCCTGTGAAATGAACATTGATCATTGCGATCGCAAATTCAGGGGTCTGTTGCGTTCGACTGCACCCTTCTCCAGACTCGATCCGTATCCTTTTTGAATTCAGCAGCGCCTGGTTAACAACTGTTGTGATACTTTTTTACCACGAATCCTGGTTGATTTTAGCATCGCTTTCGTTATTTCAGAAAATTTATTTATAAAGAGTTGGTAAAGGCAAGAATTTTGAACGCAATTCGGTATTATAGGGCTCCCAAGGAAGGAGTAAAGCTGTAAGAAAACAGGAAATGATGGCTGTTTAGCTGGATATAAGATCAAACATTTGAGAGTATTAATTTTTAGTATTAATACAACTTTTATT
>CBKWLJ010000290.1:0-11617 GCA_966675205.1 uncultured bacterium | reverse complement strand
TCGCGATAAAACTCTTCAATCAACGGTACCGTTGATTCGTCGTTAATGTACCACAGCGTTGCCACCGCACTTTCAACCCCCGCACGAACAGCAACCCCCGCAATTCCTAACGCCGAACGATTATCACCGGCAGCCGTTTGGCAAGCACTTAAAGTTAGCAACTCTACTGGTTGTTGACGGCGAGATCGCAATAAATTATCTAATTGCTCAATATTAATTCGCTGGTCAAATCCTACCAAAAATGTCGTTTCTGCATCCACACCAAACTTACCATGAGTGGCGATGTGAACAATAGAATAATTCTTTTTCTGCAATTGCGCTGCCAAATTCGAGAAGGTAAACGCTTCATCAATGAGTTTGGCACCTCCTAAAATCTCGTTCACCGTTTCCAACTCTGCCTTAACATTGGTTAAAGGCGCAAATGGTGTTCGTCCTACCGTTAACCCGACACTGAGCACTGATAAATTCTGACGATCTAAGGAACTGCGATTAGTCAGACTCAAACTCGGCGTTACTGCGATCGCATATTTCTCAACTAAAAACTTCTTCCCATCATGCAGCGCCGTCATCGGCACTTTTCGCAACACCCCATCATTAATAAACACCAAAGTCTTAGGATTAATCGCCGCCAAATCCCCCTCCATCGGGCGAATCAGCTGATTGTAAATTTTCTGAGCCTGAGCCAAATAGTCTTCCTTCGCCCGCCACTCTAGTAAGTAGCGCAACTGATCAATGGCTTCCTCCATCTCCCGAGAACTTAACGCCACCTCATAATGCGTCATCACACCATCCGGCGATCGCAAAATCAAATGAGTCTGCTGATCTAAAATAATCGAGTAAACAACCGCCGTTTGACTATCCAGCAATTCGGCTTCAACTCCTGATTGGGACAATGCCACCTGCACGCATTCATCCCCAAAGAAATTCTGCAACTCAGCCAATTTGAGCAGTTCTAGAATATCAATGACTTTTTTTAATCGAGACGCTTCAATTTCGGGTTTTGGATTTTGGATTTTAGATTGGGAATTAAGAATTAGAGATAAAGCAGCTTGCCCTTTCCCTTTCCCCTTTTCCCTTTTCCCTTCGATTTCTGGAGATGCTAGCAATAAAGCAATCAACTCTCGATAAACTGGTTCTACCTGTTCTCGGAAATCAAGTTGCAACTCTGGATTAGCCGCGACAATATCACCCCGAATACTTTGCAAGGATGCAATAGATTGTTCATAAGCTGCGATCGCTTTTTCCCGTTCCCCTAGCGCTTCCAGCATTCGCCCCACATGCCACTGCCAGCGATACAGACTATCCACTGCATTGATTTTCTGAGCTGCAAACTGCGCGGTGCGGTTCACTTCCAGCGCACGAGCTAAATCATTGTTTGCCTCATACAACTCTCCTAAACTACCCAAGGCAAACGATTCTGCTCTCGCATCTCCAATTTTTCTCGCCACAACCAGCGCTTGTTCTAACAGGGTTACAGGTTTAAGGGTTGAAGGTGGCAGGTTTGGTTGGGTTGCAGGTTGAACGGTTGAAGGTTGCGCGTTATAACTTTCAACTTTCCAACTTTCAACTTTCCAACCTTCAACTCTTAACACCTGTTCTGCCAGATTAATCAAAGCGTAGGCTTTTTCTCGTGAATCCGGTGCGAGAGTCAGCAACTCTTGAGCTTGGTTAAAATTACGGACAATTAAATCTAAGTCGGCAAAATTGGAATTTGAACTTTGGGCTGAGTCTTTTCCCATCATCAGCAAGTGATTCAAATTGATCAATGCCTTGACGGCTTCGATTCCATCCACTCCTTGAGCCAGTTGTAAGCTTTGCTCAAAAAATTGCCTTGCCTCGGCTTTATCCTGGGTAACAGTTTGCAAAAGGCGATTCGCTTGTTGTTGATCGCCCTCCGTCTGTGCTAAGGTTGCCCGATAACTATACCGAATCGCTCGGCTGACGTGGACATTTCCCAAATTATTCAGTGCTGTGGCGATGTAGCGGGTATGATTCAATTCACGGGCAATGTTCAAGCTAATTTGGTGAGCTGCCAAAGCCTGTTCATACTCCCCCAATGCCCAGTAGTCATTCCCCAATGCTCCTTGAGCGGCTGCTTCGATGAGTCGATCTGGGTTTTCCTTCGCCAGTTCAATGGCTGAGTTTAGTAAAGGAATCGCTCGTCTGTGCTGCCCCAACTCACTATAAGCTTGAGCTTGCTCGATCAAAAGTCCTGCTAGAGGTTGGCGGCTTGCTTTGTCAGATTGAGAGCGATACAGTTGAATGGCTTGCTCCCAATTTGCGATCGCTCGATCCAGTTGACCGATTTGCCGATAGCCAAGAGCTAAATTACTGTGTACGATCGCTTTATCTTTGGGGAGTGAAATTTGTAACAAAGCTTGTTCCCACAGTGCGATCGCTTCCGTAAATTCACCGGCTTGATAGCGTTCCATCCCTTGTTGTACCAAAGCCGAGGACGCTCCTACAGGTAAGGAAGACACCATCACTTGCTGCTCAACGGCTGCTACAGGAATCGCCTGATTCGTTAATCCAGCGTGAAACACCCAGCAAAAAACCAGACTAGCCAACAACAAAAGACTATACCGACGCCAATGACGCCACCTTGGGAACATTTCAGCCCACCCTCCTAGCGAAGGTACTTGTCTCGTCTGGAAAAGACCACTCCACGCTAAAATCTTCAAAGCTTTAAAAATATAGTCATCCGCATAGGGATAGATGATTGTATTTTAGTAAGGAAATTGGCAATTATTCAGTAAATTTACGGAAAATTCTCATCCGTAGATTGATGCTTCAGAAATCTATGAAACTAAAGACAGTTCTGCTCGTTACAGGCTTATTATGCTTTGGTTGGGATGCGGTAACTCTGGCACAGGTTGAGTTTGATACGGAGTTGCGTTCAATTGTAGTAGCTGGGGAAGTGGGGAGAGCTGATGGAGCTGGGGAACAGGGGAGCTGGGGAACAGATTTAGTTCACAATATTGATAAACACTCTCCCTTATCTTCCTCATCTTCCCGATTAGCGCAAGTTCCACCCAATGTTTCGCCGGATATTCCACCGGGAACCCTAGAACCCACTCGGCCGGAATTGCCGCCTTTACCGAGTGCGCCTCCAGAAACTCCGACTCAACCCTCCCCCCTGACTCCACCTCCAGAAATACCCCAAACTCCACCGCCGGAATTGGGAGTGAAGGTAAAGGTGCAACGAGTTGAGGTGTTGGGTAGTACAGTCTTTTCACCTCAACAGTTAGAGGCGGCGGTGGCGTCATTTATAGGGAAAGAGGCAACGTTTGAAGAACTGCTTGCGATTCGTAGTGCGATTACTCAGTTATACGTTGACGAAGGCTACAGTACTTCCGGTGCTTTTTTACCCCCCCAGGATTTAACCGATGGAGTGGTGAGAATTCAGGTGGTGGAAGGTGCAATTGAAAAGATTGAGATTGAGGGATTGAGTCATTTGCGAGATAGCTATGTGCGATCGCGAATTCAATTAGCCACGCAAACTCCTGTTAATCTTCCCCGATTGGAAGAGGCATTGCAACTCTTGCAACTCAACCCCCTCATTCATACCGTACAGGCAGAACTTTCATCAGGAACCTCGCCTGGTTTAAGTATTCTCACGTTGGATATCAAAGAAGCGCAACCTTTTAGTGCTACCGCAACGATTGAAAATCGCGATTCTCCGAGTGTGGGGGAAATTCGAGGAACCCTGTCACTGGCTCATAATAACGTACTGGGTTTTGGCGATCACTTAAGTTTTGATTTAGGGATTAGTCAAGGAATTAACATCTACAATATCGGTTATGCCATTCCCCTGACTCCTCGCGAGGGTACCTTGAGTGTCAGCTACAGCAACAGTGACAGTCGCTTGATTGAAAAACCCTTTTCCGAACTGGATATTAATGCGGATGCTTACACTTTTTCAGTGGGTTATCGTCAACCGATTATTCACACTCCCACGAGTGAATTTGCGCTTTCCCTTTTCCTAGACTTGCGTCAAAGTAAAACGTTTTTATTTGAAGATGTCCCCTATTCCTTTTCCACTGGGCCCGAACAAGGGCTATCTCAAGTCAGTGTTTTGCGATTTACCCAAGACTGGACAAATCGTTCTACAACGCGAGTTCTAGCTGCGCGATCGCAATTTAGTTTTGGTTTAGATGCATTTGGAGCTACTATTAACAATACGGGAATAGATGGCCGTTTTACCAGTTGGTTGGGACAGTTCCAATGGGTTCAAGCATTAGGTAGAAATACTATTTTAGTCGCCCGTACAGGTGCCCAAATTTCCTTTGATTCGCTCTTACCCATAGAACAATTTAGTATAGGTGGAGTTGAGACAGTGCGGGGTTATCGACAAAACCAACAGGTTGCGGATAATGGTATTTTTGGCTCTATTGAAGTCCGCTTTCCCATCATTCGTCAGCCTGATGGAATTGGCACCATTCAATTAGCTCCTTTTTTTGATATCGGCACCGCTTGGAATCATAAAGGAGAACTTCTCGGTCCCAATACACTTGCCAGTATTGGTTTAGGACTCCGATGGCAGCTTGGTTCTTACTTATCCGCTCGTTTAGATTGGGGCATTCCCCTAATTAATGTTGGTGATGAAGGAAATAGTCTACAAGATAAGGGAATTTCTTTTTCTCTTCAATATCAACTTTTTTAAATCGTGAATTATGAATCATTTTTAGACCCTATATCTATTAAATTATTATTTGCTGCCATTAATGAGGGTTGCCATCTTTCTCGAATTTTTTTCCGATTTCTAATCCCCAATTTGTCATCCCTCATCTCTGCTTATCCGTAATTTTACGGTAACCAATCAACGCTTATTTCTATCAATTCAGTATTTTCACGGACAACAGCTTGGGGAAGTAATGTAACAATGAAAAGATCGATTTCCAAGGGCAAGCGGTGATAATGAATAATCCCGCCCAACAGAGCAAGATACAACATCGGGGTACAAAAATCTGGTCAGTTGAGAAGAAAACTCTTACAGGATTGGGAGTTGCTTCAGTAATTTTGATCAGTATTAATGCTCTTTCTTACTGGAGTGTGATCGAACATAAAAAAGCTTCCGATTTGGTAACTCAAAGTCGGAAACAGGTTCAGATACTAGAAAGTGTTCTTTCTACTTTGAAAGATGCCGAAACTGGCCAACGAGGTTATTTAATCACTGGGCAAGAATCTTACTTAAAGCCCTATAATATAGCCGTCAATACAATTGCACAGCAAATTAAACAACTAGAGGCATTAACGGCAGCATTTCCTTCCCAACAGCAACAGATAAAACGCCTCTCCCCTTTAATTATTGCTAAATTGACTGAACTCAAACAGACAATTGATCTAAGAAAAAATAGAGGCTTTGATGCGGCAGTACAAATGGTTTTAACCCATGAAGGACAACAGCTCATGGAGCAGATTCGTGAGAAGTTCCAGCAGTTACAAGTTGAAAACAACGAGCAATTTCAGCAAAGGTTAGAAAGAAGACAAAGGGATAGCCGTCGAGTGCAGTACATCATTTCGGGAGGCATTGTTTTAAATTTATTGGCTTTTTACTTGGTATATCGTGCCATCCAACAAGAAATGATCAAGCGCAGGCAAGCTGAAGCTTCATTGCAACAGCTCAATGAGGAGTTAGAAAATCGCGTGCAAGAGCGTACCGCCCAACTCAAAGCTGCCAATGCTAATCTCATTCGTTCTAACCAAGAGTTAGAACAGTTCGCCTATGTTGCCTCTCATGACTTGCAAGAACCTTTGCGGGCGGTAAACAGCTACGCCCAACTCTTGGCACGGAAATATCAAGGTAATCTTGATGCAAAAGCCGATAAGTACATCAACTATTTGGTTGAGGGGGCTACCCGAATGCAGCAGTTAATCAATGACTTGCTGGAGTTTTCACGAGTGGGAACACGGGGTAAGGAGTTGGTAGCAACAGACTGCGAGAAAGTACTGAATCAAGTATTGCAGAATTTGAAAGTTGCGATCGCCGAAAACAATGCCATCGTCACGCATGATTCCCTACCAACGCTGACGGGGGATGAAACCCAACTGATTCAGCTATTCCAAAATCTGCTCAGCAATGCCATTAAGTTTCGCCGTGAAGAACCTCCACAGGTACATATCTCAGTGCAGCAACGAGCAAAAGAGTGGATATTTGCAGTTCAAGATAACGGCATTGGCATGGAATCAGAGTATTTCGATCGCATTTTTACCATTTTCCAGCGCCTGCACAGCAAGAGCGAGTATCCGGGTACAGGCATTGGTTTAGCCGTTTGCAAGAAAATTGTAGAGCGTCATGGAGGACGCATCTGGGTTGAGTCACAACTCGGAAGTGGCACAGTATTTTATTTCACCCTCCCGATTGTGTGAAAATAGATGGGGTGGCAGCGAGAAAGGGCGATTTCTCTCGTTTCTGGGCCCTGCCGAGAATCCCGGTACAGTAATCACTGCAACGACTATTTTTCCTACGGGATCGGAACTCCTGTGCTTGCCCGCAAACCCTGATGGGGCAACCACGGGGGGATTGCCCCATCTATTAATCGACGCTCTAGAAATACTGTACAGAGGCTCTGCTTCCTGTTTTAATCTCAAGAGTGGAGCTACATGAATTCATATAAAATTTCATCCGGTTCATCCTCCACCTCTTCAAAACTACTATCCCCAAAAGTGGAATCAATACCTCCCACCGGCACCGCTTTAGCTTCTTGAGGCGAGGTAGAACTAGCAATGATTTGACTCAGTTGTACAACTTGCAGACTCAGGTGAGCCACTTTTTTCTCTAGCGCCTCCAATTGCTCTACAGTGGCGTAGCGTTTAAGTACATTATTCTTCTCAAAGAACTGAGTCAAGATTTTGACAACAGCATCAGAGGGTTCCTCAATTTGTTGTTGCTCTTGATAAGCAATGAGGGTTTGGTAAACAGACTCTGGTAGGTGGACATTAACGAGTTTTTTGGGATTAGTCATGATGCCATTGTAGGGTGGGCATCGCCCACCATTGACTATGTACTTGAATTAAAAAATTTTAGTAGACTCTGCCTACTCTAAGTTTCATTTTGTCTGGTGGAGATACCCTCTTTGGGTTGATTGAGAGCCACTGCTAGCTGAGAACACAAGTCCAGCGAATTCGGAATTACACTCACTGGTAGCTTGTAGCCTCTCAGGACTTACGCATGGATACCCTATATAGTAGGGGCGATTCATGAATCGCCCCTACAAATGGCGGTTTAACAGTAAATTTGCGTAAGTCCTGCCTCTTTTAATTGCGAATTGCGCTCTTTGTCAGGGGGACGAAGATCATCGCGAAATGCGAATTGTTTTGGTCAAAAGCTAGCCACAGTCACAAAACTGGTGCTACCAGTTACAGGATAGTTAACAGCGGGGGCAAACGTACCGTTGCCATTGTTGCTCAACACGAAGATGCCAGCCCCATAATTAGCTGTCACCAAATCGCGATCGCCATCTTGGTCAAAGTCACCTAAACTTATAGAGTAGGGAGCAGTAAAACTAGGAATTGGATAGTTAACCGCTGCTGCAAACGTAGCATCACCGTTGTTGAGCAGCACAGAAACATTTTGACCGAATAGATTGACACTTGCTAAGTCCAAGTCGCTGTCTCCATCCAAATCCCCAACGACAACTTCCTCAGGCCAATTGTCCGCAGCATAGTTGACAGGTGCAGCAAAATTTGCATTGCCGTCGTTGATCAGGATAGAAACAACATCAGCACCAACATCGGAAGTAATTAAGTCGAGGTCGCCATCGGCATCCAAGTCTGCATTGGTTGCCTCTTGGTTCGCATTCGCACCAAAAGTTCCACCAGGAGCAAACGTGCCATTACCATTATTTAGCAGTACTGTAGCTAACCAAGGTACATTGCTACTCGATGTCGCTAAATCCAAATCTCCGTCTCCGTCCAAATCTCCAACCGTGATATCCTCTGGGGTAGACCCTGCGGGATAAGTCACCGATGGCACAAACATTCCATCTCCATTATTCAGCAGTACCACAACCCCCCCGACTATCTTGGACGTTGCTAAGTCAAGGTCGCCGTCTCCATCTAAGTCCCCGTGAGTTAAATCTTCAGGCCCGTCGCCCACTGCATAACTGACCGTTGGAGCAAAAATACCATTGCCCAGATTTAACCGTACCGAGATGCTACCCCAAGAGTTAATGTCAGCTAAATCGTTGTCGCCATCTCCATCCCAATCACCAACGGTAACAGCGCCGCTGTTGCCGTTGTCAAACGGCATATCGTAAGTAACCGCAGGGGCAAACGTGCCATCGCCATTGCCCGGTAGAATCGAGATATTCCGCCCTCCTGACGTTACAACACTCAGTCCCTCTACATCTTCAATTATCAAAGTTGCAGTACTCTGCGTTCCGAGAATTGCCCCGCCTGTAGGATTCCCCAGCGTCAAATTAACTGTTTCACTTCCTTCGACTAAAAAGTCGTTGAAGATGGGAATGGTTACAGTTTTGGCAGCAGTTTCGCCATCTAACCAGCTAACGGTAATCGGAGTATTGTTGTAATCGTAGGGAGGATTGAGTAAAGCACCACCAATTGCTGTCCCATTGGTTGGGGTAATGGTGGCGCTAACGGCACCTGTACTGCCCCCCGTGCGCGTTACGGTGATAGTTGTGATCGCAGTACCCGTTTCATTAATGCTGAATGTGGGGCTACTAAACTGTAACTGCCCTTGTGCAGGGGTATCGTCATTGATAATGGTGTAAACCGCTGTTTGCTGTGTCCCCAAAATCGCCCCATCGGTGGGATTGGCTAATCTGAGATGAATCGTGTCATCGCCTTCAGGAATTAGGTCACCAATAATTGGAATTTCAATGGTTTTCAGGGTTTCTCCCTCGTTAAACGCGACGGCAATAGGCAGGGGATTAACGTAATCGTTCGGAGTAGCAGTACTTCCGACATCCAAATGCAGTTCAACCTTCGTAACTCCGGCAGTATTACCTGTGCGTTGAATTGTGGCAACGATCGTGTTAACCGTACCGTTGTTTCCCTCTGCTGCACTGTAGTCGGCGGCAGTAAATTCAAGAATGCCGTAGCTAATCGGAATGGGCGTTACATTGATAGCAATGGTATCACTGTCGCTTAATGCGCCACCACTCCCCGTGTTGCCTTGGTCATTGCTTGTCAGGGTTAAAGACACAGTGCCACTGAAGCCAGGATTTGGAGTTAGGGTCAAACCATTCAATGCGGCGTTAATGTCGGCAAGTGTACCGATGAAGGTCATGCTAGTTGTGCCGTTCCCGCCACTGGTGAAGCTTAAGCCAGTTGTGCCGCTTAAGGTTAATGTGCTATCGGTGGCACTTAAGGTCACTTGCAGTGAGTTCGTCCCTGCATCGGGATCGCTGATGACAATTGGGTTGCCGTTAGCAGTACTGAAGATCAGGGGAGTATTTTCCGAGGTCGTTTGGGAGAGAGGTACGCTGTTAGCTGGGGGTTGGTTATCAGGTGGGGATGGGTTGTTAGTTGGGGGTTGGTTATTAGGTGGGGATGGGTTATTTGGGGGTTGGGGGTTGGATGTTGTGATATTCACCTGCACAACCATGTCATTGAAATCTTTGTCCCCACCTCCGAACCAATCCTCGAAACTAAAGGTATTGTCTCCTAGTAAGCGAATGTGGTCGATGCCATCGGGGTTAGCACTTAAGAAGGGAAAATAGGCTAAGATGCCCTGATCCGATTGATTGTTAGGGTTTTGGCTAAGTAATTGTTGCGGCGTTCCATTGGCAATGATGTAGGGGGCTAAGAGGACTCCACCGTTGAATGAAAGGGGTGATGTACCATTGCGATCGCAACTGAATAAACTCTGTCGTATAGCGGCTTGAGCATAACCCGCTTGACCGGGAGTAATCGCTATACCTGTCAAGGGGTCGATGACGGTGCCTTGGGCGTCATTGATGATGTAGAAACCAACGAAGTTATGAAAGGCCGCTTCACTACTAACGATGATGTTGGCAGATATCGAACTGGTGAACTGGCGTAAATCAATCAATTCCCCTTGTTGCTTGCCTTGCAGTGTTGTTCCTGGCAACGGTAAGACCTCGACCGGTTGAATCGTCAGTACGAAATCATCAAAGTCTCGCTGGCTAGCAATCAGTGTGTCTTCCCAAGCTAAGGTGAAAGCGTTATTACCCAGTTCTGAAATTCTCAGCGCGTCGAAACGGTTCGTGTTAGCTTGGGCGAGGGAAAAGAAGACTGGAGGTGAGGATTGTCCCGCAGCAAGATGGGACAATACAATATCAGTCGTGCTGTTGGGCACCAAGTAAAAGCCTAAGCGATTGCCGACACTAAGACTAACTCGTCGAGTGCGTGAGGATGTCCCGTTATTGGGTAAAGCAGAGAAGATAGTTTGCGATCGCGTTAAGACCGCTTGCAAATACCCAGGTTGACTGGGGGCGATGCCGTTAACCGTTCCCAAATCATCATCAACACTAAATATTCCAAGTTCGTTGACAAAGGCAGCATTACTTTGGGTGAGGGTGAATAGCAATTGGGATGTGCTGCTGTCACCACTAAGGGTAAGAATGTCGTCATCAGAGTTACTGTTAGTCCGAATTAGAGTTGCCATCGTTCGTTCGCCTACAGATTTTATGGGTTCCAGAAAAAGGGGAAAGGAATAGTCGATCAACCTACCTTTCCTCCTGAGCCTTAAAGGAAGCGACTGCCTTTCCCCTGGAGAAAAGCAGTTTTGAGTCCCCCATCCTCTTTAAGGACGCTGCACCAATTGAGTTGGCCCAACTGCTGGCGGCAAACCCGCTCGTTTTTCTAGTTCCTGTGCCACAAAATCAGGAACTTTAACTGAGCTACCCTTAGCTAAACAACAATCTCGTACAGCAAGTAAGAAGCCTTGAATGGCTGTCGGTGCCCCTGATATAGAGGTAGCTTGAGTCAGGAACTTGCGCCACTGCCCTTGATTTTTTCCGTAATCCTCTAATAACTGCAACGCTGCAAGATATTCTGCTAAGGGGTCGAGGGTAAAGCGGATGTGATCTAAAGCAGGACCAATGGTTTGGATGAGACGCAGGCGATTTTCCAGATACTTGAGACGTGCTTCTGCATTATCTCCACCTAAGGCTGCGATAACATCCTGACGTTTAGCAGTCCCAGGTCGATAAGTTCCCTTCAAACATTCCCAAGCAATTACCTTAGCATCTTGCTGAACCGTGCGGGAAGCAAAGCTATCCCCATTCGGTGAATCATCACACTTATCCTCTCCGTTGACATCCCGGTTCAGTTCATTGAGGTAACTCAGCATCAAATCAGGAATATTATCCGGCAGTTGGTCAAGGATTGTCCCGTCTTTCAGCGCAATCAGTTGTTCAGCGTACAATTTGGCGAGCAAGACGGTGATGTTTCGGGTTCCCACCATTGTCGAAAGCCGGCCACAAGCGTCGAAAAACTCCGTATCTGTGAAGCGATCGCGTTTTCCTCGTTGGGTAAGGTATACTTCCATAAAGGAGGAGAGACGATTGCCTTCAATTCGCAACGGTTTAAGGGTGGTTTTGATGACTTTGCCCAGCGTTTCTTCCGTGCGAGAAGTAATCACCAACGCATTCACACAAAAATCCGGTAACTCAGGACGAATCGCCTTGCG
>CBKWLJ010000289.1:0-11617 GCA_966675205.1 uncultured bacterium | reverse complement strand
AGGGCAGAAGGCAGAGGGTAGAGGGCAGAGGGTAGAGGGCAGAAGGCAGAGGGCAGAAGGAAAGAAACAACTATTCTCTCCTATCTCCCCGACTCCCGATTCCCGACTCCCGACTCCCTTGCAAAACTTTCCCCTGTCCTTCGCGCAGCAGCGATTGTGGTTTTTATATCAACTCGCACCTGATAACCCTTTTTACAATGTGCCTGCTGCTATTCGCTTAACGGGGACACTCGATCAAACGGCATTAGAGCGATCGTTTCATGAAGTTGTGCGTCGTCATGCTGCCCTTCGCACTACCTTTACAACCTTTGATGGGCAACCCGTTCAGGTTGTCGAATCCAATGTCAAAGTTGAGTTAGCGGTTGTGAATTTGCAAACGGTTGCGGTGGGCGATAGAGAACGCATCCGCCAACAATTAGCCACGGCTGAAGCCCAACGTCCGTTTAACCTAACAACTGATCCACTGTTGCGTGTGACATTGGTGCAATTTGACTCAACTGAGGCAGTGCTGCTGCTAACGATGCATCATATTGTTGCCGATGGTTGGTCATTGGGAGTCTTAATCCGAGAACTGGCTTGTTTTTACACCGCATTCGTTGAAGGTCGATCGCCCGGATTGCCGCCCCTACCGATTCAATATACTGATTTTGCCGACTGGCAACGCAACTGGTTACAGGGAGAGGTTTTAGAGGAACAACTGGCTTACTGGCGCAGGCAATTACAAGATTTGCCAGTGCTGCATCTGCCGAGCGATCGCCCCCGTCCTGCCGTTCAAACCTACCGAGGCGCAACCTATCCGCTGCAAATTTCTCCTACGCTCACCCAGGCGTTAGAAACCTTGAGCCAACAATCAGGGGTATCTCTGTTTATGACTCTGCTGGCAGCATTTCAAACGCTGCTATACCGTTATACCGGGCAGAAGGATATTGCGATCGGTTCTCCCATTGCTAACCGTCATCGGAGTGAGATAGAAGGGCTGATTGGCTTTTTTGTCAATAGTTTGGTGATGCGATCAGATTTATCTGGCAATCCTACCTTTGGCGAATTGCTCGAGCGTGTCCGCGATGTTGCTCTGGAAGCTTATGAGTATCAGGACTTACCGTTTGAGAAGCTGGTAGAAGAATTAGATCCAGATCGCGATCTGAGCCGCAATCCTCTGTTTCAGGTTGCTTTTGCCCTGCAAAATGCTCCCATGCAACCCTTAGAACTGCCGGGATTGATGCTGGAACCTGCGCCCTTGGAGACAGGCAGCACTCGATTTGATCTAGAAGTTCATCTGTGGGAACCGGCTCACGGACTGCGAAGCTTGTGGCAATCTCAGGAAGGCTTGAGCGGTTTTATTTCCTACAGTACCGATTTGTTCGACAAGCACAGAATTCAACGCCTAGTCGGACATTTCCAAACCTTACTAGAAGGTATTGTTGCTAATCCCGACGCGAGGCTTTCAGAACTACCTCTGCTTACACCCGCAGAATATCAGCAGATTGTTGTCGAATGGAATCGATCCCCCCTAGCCCCCCTTATTAAGGGGGGAAATCAGTCTGAAGTCCCCCTTTTTAAGGGGGATTTAGGGGGATCGATTCCGGAGTACTGTTTCCATCAAATCTTTGAGGCACAGGTGCAATCTGCTCCAAATGCGATCGCTCTTATCTCAGAACAAGGTTCGCTCACTTACGGAGAACTCAACCAAAAAGCCGATCGCGTAGCGCATACATTACAACAGATGGGAGTCCAACCCGATTCTCTAGTAGGGTTGTGTGTCGATCGCTCTGTTGACATGGTGATTGGTATTCTGGGAATTCTCAAAGCTGGGGGAGCGTATGTACCACTCGACCCCAATTATCCAAGCGATCGCCTCCACTTTATATTGACCGATACGCAGGTTTCGATTCTGTTGACGCAATCCTGGTTAGTCGAATCCCTGCCAGCATCGCCAGCGAAGATACTTTGTCTAGATCAACCCGATCTCTCCGCCTACACCACCCCCCTTATTAAGGGGGGCAGGGGGGATCGAACAGTAACGGCTGAAAATCTTGCCTATGTCATCTATACCTCCGGTTCCACAGGCAAGCCGAAAGGAGTTCTCCTGTCTCATCGCGGTTTGTGTAACGTCGTTGAGGCACAGCAACACGTCTTCCACCTGTCCCGCAACAGTCGAATTCTGCAATTCAGTTCTCTGAGTTTTGATGCATCTATTTTCGAGATTGCTTTGGCATTGGGCTGCGGTGGCACATTATATATTCCACCCAAATCTGCTCAGTTACCAGGGATGGAACTGGTGCAATTTCTCAAAGACAATGCGATTACCCATGCCCTGCTGACTCCGGCAGTGTTAGCGGTTCTCCCGTCTGCGGAACTCCCTGCCCTTCAAGTACTGATTACAGGCGGAGAAGCTTGCTCCAGTCAAGTGGTCGATCGCTGGGCAGCAAATCGTCACTTCTTCAACGCCTATGGACCCACCGAAACTACCATCTGGGCAACCGTTGCCGAACTCTATCCAGGCGATAATCCACTCACAATTGGTCGTCCCATCCTCAATACCCAAGTGTATATTCTGGATGCCAACTTGAATCCGGTTCCCGTAGGCATTCCAGGGGAGTTATATATTGGTGGTGAAGGACTCGCCCGTGGCTATCTCAATCGCCCAGAGTTGACAGCAGAAAGGTTCATTAGTGCTGAGTTTCCAGTGCTAAATGGTCAGTTGAAAAAAAACTCACACTCAACACTCCCTAACAACTCAAAACTCAAAACTCAAAACTCAAAACTCTACAAGACTGGCGATCGCGTCCGCTACCGCACTGATGGGACAATTGAGTTTCTCGGTCGAGTCGATAACCAAATTAAAATCCGGGGTTTTCGGGTAGAATTGGGCGAAATCGAAGCAACGTTACAACACCATCCAGCAATCCGAGATGCAGTTGCGTTCGCGCAAGCGTGCGCGGCTAGCGCAATCGCCTCCAACGAGCCATCTAACGAGATGCGCCTAATCGCTTACTTCAGCCTCGAACGCCAGCATTTTCAGCAATCTATTCTACAATCGCTGCAAACCCAACAACTCCAACACTGGCAAACCCTCTACAACCAAACCTATCAATCTCCAATTCAAAATTCAAAATTCAAAATTCAAAATTCTGAATTTAATATCACGGGCTGGAATAGCAGCTACACTGGAGAACCCATTCCCCTGGAGCAAATGCAAGAATGGGTGAGCGATCGCGTTCAGCAAATTCTTGCCCTTAAACCCAAACGAGTACTGGAAATTGGCTGTGGTACTGGATTATTACTCTTTCAAATTGCGCCTCACACTCAAAAGTATTTGGCAACAGATTTCTCCACAGTTTCTTTAGAGTTTATTCAAAATCACTTGGATACTCTCAATCTCCCTCAAGTCGAACTCCTGCATCGAATGGCAACTGATTTTGAGGGGATTGATGCTGCATCGTTTGATGTTGTGATTTTGAATTCAATCGTGCAGTACTTTCCGAGTGCGGATTATTTGATGCAGGTGCTGGAGAAAGCTATTCAGGCAGTGTCTCCGAGTGGCGTTCTGTTTCTGGGTGATGTACGAAATCTGCCTCTACTGACGGCTTTTCATACCTGGGTGCAATTTTGTCAGGCAGATGCAGGAATGGAACGAACCCAACTTCAGCAACAAGTGGAGCGATCGCAATTTGAGGAACCCGAACTGGCGATCGCACCAGCGTTCTTTTATGCATTGCGCGATAAATTTCCCCAAATTCGGCAGGTACAAATTCGCCTCTCACGGGGTCGCAGTCAGAATGAAATGACGCAGTTTCGCTATAACGTTTTGCTGCATATAGACCAGGGTTTATCGGATAAAAATTCATTCCCTGAAAATCTCCCCGCCTTCGGCACCCCCCTTATTAAGGAGGGCAGGGGGGAGCGACATAATTGGAAACTTAATCCGATCGCAGTCGAAGAAATTCAGCAGCATTTAATTGAGACTGAACCAGAGATATTCATTATCACTGAAGTTACGAACAGTCGAGTCAATGCGGCTGTCAAAACGGCAAACTGGTTAAGCAATAAACAAACTCCAAAAACGGTTGGGCGAATGCGAGAAATGTTGCAGGATTCTGCTGAATTGGCGATCGACCCTCAGGATTGGTGGGATTTAGAAACGGTGCTACCTTACAAGGTGGAAATTACCTGGTCAACGCCAACCCACACAGGTGACTATGATGTGCTGTTGATTCGGCATAGCGTTGATGCAAGAGTTGATTTGTCTATTTCTCAACCACTTAACCAACCCTGGAATCAGTACACCAATAATCCGCTTCAGTCTCAATTTGCTCGTCAACTCATTCCTGAACTCCGTCAATATCTCAAGCAAACCTTACCTGAGTACATGGTGCCCTCCGCCTTTGTCCCATTGGAAACGCTGCCTCTGACTGCCAATGGTAAAGTCGATCGCCGTGCTCTCCCAACGCTCAATCAAGATTCAATTCATTCTTCAAGCACAACAAACGCACCATTAACGCCAACAGAATCAACCCTAATTGAGATTTGGAAAGAACTCTTGCGGCTCAAGCAAGTGAATCCTCATGACAACTTTTTTGAGTTGGGTGGACATTCCTTATTAGCAACGCAAATGGCTTCCCGTGTACGCGATGCCTTTGGGTTAGAACTGCCTTTGAAGAGTGTGTTTGAAGCGCCCACGATCGCCCAACTGGCTCCCATCCTGGAAACCTTACGCGACAGCACTTCAAGCCCAAAGATTCCCCCATTAGTCCGACTTGATCGCTCTGCTTATCGTCGCAAGCGATCAACTTTACCCAACAACAATGCTCAACTCCTTCAAGAGCTACACTCCCAACAATCTCCACCACCAAACGCTCAGGTTACACCCATTGAACCCAAGAAAACAACAGATACATTACCGAAAAGCAAAAACTCTAGGTTGGGTATAATCCAAAATCTCAAATCCAAAATCCAAAATGATAGTGTAGCCCCTGAGCAATCGGTTACAGAATCGAGGTCGCCTCTGATTCCCTTAACGCTAGGGGGAAGCAAGCAACCTTTCTTCTGCGTGCATCCCATGTTTGGGGTGGTGTTTCCCTACCTAGAACTGGCGCATCATTTGGGAAGCGATCGCAGTTTCTATGGACTCCAACCGTTGGGACTCGATGGAAAATCCCCCCCTCTAAACACAATTGAAGCGATCGCAGCCTACTATATTCAAGCAATTCAGACGCTCCAACCCCAAGGCCCTTATTTTCTAGGTGGTTGGTCTTTCGGGGGATTAGTGGCTTTTGAGATGGCACAACAACTGACTAAGGCAGGACAGGAAATTGAGTTGTTGGCAATTCTTGATACAACCGCACCCTGCCACAAACCGTCTTTCTATCAAGGTCTCAAATTTCTCCTGGGAACTGCTCTCTGGTCTACGCTACCCTTTTTACTAGACTATGGCGCAATTGCCACCAATCAACTCCAATCCTGGTACTCCCGGTTTTTTCGTTGGCAATGGTCTGCGATCGCGAATCTCGTTCCTGAAAAGTCCCGATTGCAGTTATTAGATGAATCTGCGATCGCACCCATGCTGCGAATTGTCTATGCAAACGCTCAAGCTGCATACCGATATGTACCGCAGCCTTACCCCAACCGCATCACATTGTTTAAAGCGGCTGAACAATCTGATGCCATTGGACAAGATTCAACCTTAGGCTGGAGCACATTAGCAAGTGACATTCAACTGCATCAGGTACCAGGCAATCATTTATCTTTGCTGAAACAACCCCATGTTCAAACCCTAGCTCAACAACTGAAGCAATGCCTTTCACAAGCCCCATAGATGAATCCGGGCACTTGAAGTAAAAAGGAAAAAATTGTTTTAATTTTTGGCAAAAGGATGAGGAGGTGTATCTTATTTTCAGAGGAAATTAGCGTTTAAACGGGAACCCCAAACTCTTGCCTGCGGCATATAGATTATGGCTGTCGCTATAAAGGTTAGGACAGATATAAGGGCTGAAACGACCATGTATCAGTAATAATCCTTATGCCCTCTGCCTTATGCCTTATGCCTTATGCCTTCTGCCTTTTGCTATATTACTGACGAAGATGGAGGATTAGCGATGTCTAGCATTCAAGTTGAAATGCCCGTACTCGCCCGACATGAAGGCGATTGGGTGGGTAAGTATACGCTCGTCAATCTTGAGGGTACGATTCTCGATCAGCACGAGTCGCATTTAACCTGCCAGTTTCCAGAAAACCAGTCCTATTGCTACTACCAAATCAATCGTTATAAATGGGCTGATGGTAAACAGGAAGAGCATCTATTCCCAGGAACTTATCGAGACAAAATGCTTTGGTTTGATACAGAGCGCATTCAAGGAAAAGCATGGGAAGTCGATGATTTAACGATTATTTTATGGTTCGGTTACAAAACCATACCCAATGCGTACTTATACGAAATGATTCAAATTAGTCCTTGTAATAACCACCGTGCCCGTACCTGGCACTGGTTCAAAGACCATCAAATTTATCAACGCACGCTGATCCAAGAACAACGAATGTAGTACCTGTATGTCCTCACATCTTCCAACGTGCTGTACATCGTGGAACAACATGGGAAGCTCTACCGCCTAAACGGACCAGGATTGAGCAGCCGAACTTCACTCAACTTGATGTTGTAGGGGTGATAATTGCCTTTGTCGTAGGAACCAACCCACACTTGATAAGTCCCTGCCTGCCACTGACCTGCTATTCCGGGATTTTTGCCCTGAAAGTCGTCATTACACCAAGTTCCACCCGGCCCTTTAACCACAAGGGTCGTGTCTTGTGGGCTTTCTACGACCAAACTGAGATAGTTGAAAAAAGCCGTTAACGTGATTTTGTGGTCAGGGGGTTCATCCACAAATCCCACACAGGGGCCTGTTGGGGTTTCTTTGCGGCTGGCAACTTGTGTTGCTGGTACTGAACCGCCACTGATACCCCGAATCACCATGGGATCGGCAAATTTGGGTTTAACGGTGACGTTCTCGAATATTGTCTGGGATTGGGCAGGCTGGGCTTGGGTTATGGTGTTAATGCCAACACTAGCAATCATTCCCAGTGCCCAGCATACCGTTAGACCCAGTGGAGTTAACCAGCGAGAAGTCTTGACGAATTTTGTTTCTCGTTGCTTCACAGGTTTGCGTATTCTAACGGCTATGAACGGCTCTAACGCTTACAGTGACGAGGAGGCAGCCAATAAAGTTCCTCGACATTGATCACACCAACTTAAACATGAATTATGAATGCAGCAATTATGAATTATGAATTAAGCATTCAAGATTTTAGAAGGAGATTTCGACTTCTCCTAAATGTAAACTACTAACTTTTTAGTAGGAGTTTCTTTCCTCATATAAATTGCCAATTATTTCATAATTCATAATTTACAATTCATAATTTTTGCTGAAGTGGGTTCACGGCTCACGCTGCCTGTTTCAGCGCCTCTTGCAAGCGGGTTTGGTCTTGACCTTGCTGGTGGAGAAGTACCCAAGATTGTATCAGATCAGGCCCATGTACGTCGCCTGTGAGGGCAGCTCGTAGCGATCGCATCACCAATCCTTTCTTGACCTTCTTCTCTTTGGTCACTGTTTTGATAATCTCCTGGGCATCCTCTGCACTCAGTTCAGGGTAGTTCCCCAGCGCATCAAGGGTGGCTTGTACCACGTCCGTTGCCCCCTCTTGCTTCAATTGGTTAACACCCTCTTCGCTAAACTCAACCGAGTCTGTAAAGAACATCCGCGTCATATCAACAGCTTCTGGTAAACGAGTCAGACTTGGCCCAATCACCTGGGTCATCTGTTCTAGCCAACCGCGATCATTTACGGGGTCGAAATTAAACCCCGCTTTCTGCCAGTACGGAATCAGCAAATCAACAAGCTGAGGTGCTGGCATCTTATGGAGGTATTGACTGTTGATCCAATCCAACTTCGCCCAGTCAAACTTTGCCCCTGCCTTGTTGACGCGATCGAAACTGAACGCTTTTGCCGCTTCGTCCAAGCTAAAAAGTTCTTGCGTGGAGTCAGGGGGGGACCAACCTAGCAACATCATGTAATTGACTAAAGCTTCTGGGGTAAAGCCCATCTCCTTGAAGTCAGAAATTGAAGTTACCCCATCCCGCTTCGACAGCTTTGCGCCTTGCATATTCAAGATTAACGGAGTGTGACCAAACTCCGGTACGGCTGCCTCTAGAGCTTCGTAGAGCAAAATCTGTTTAGGAGTATTGGAAATGTGGTCTTCACCTCGGATGACATGGGTGATTTTCATATCAATGTCATCAACTACCACTGCCAAATTGTAGAGGGGCTGACCAATCTCGCCTTGCTTGGATGCTCTGGCAATGACCATATCACCACCCAAGTCGCGGCCTTTCCAAGTCAACTTACCCCGCACAAGGTCGTTCCAAACAATCTCTCGGTCATCATCAATTTTAAAACGAATCACCGGTTGGCGATTTTCAGATTCAAATGCCGCCCGTTGTTCAGAAGTTAAATTGCGATGGCGATTGTCATAACGAGGAGCCTCTTTTCTCGCTTTTTGGGCTGCCCGCATGGCGTCGAGTTCGGCTTCGCTGGTATAGCAGTAATACGCTAAGCCTTTATCCAAAAGGGTTTGAATGGCTTGCCGATACAGGTCAAGTCGCTGGGTTTGGTAAGACGGCCCCTCATCCCAAGTTAATCCTAGCCAGGTGAGACCTTCTAGGATATTTTCGGTGTATTCAGGGCGCGATCGCTCTTGATCAGTGTCTTCTATCCGTAGAATGAACTGACCGCCGTGGTGACGGGCATATAGCCAGTTAAAGACGGCAGTTCTTGCTGTACCGATGTGTAAGTTTCCAGTGGGACTGGGAGCAATACGAACTCTAACAGTCACGAAAAAAATCTCTAGTTAGTATGGGTTGCTAGATATATACGCTAGCACTTAAGCTCACACCTGCTGAATACTTCTTCTCCCAGACTCATACCCAGTTGCATTCATACGTAGCACATTCATTTTCTGGAGAGTGTGGGCGTCTGTCTCGACTACTCTGTTTGAACACAACTTCGTATTTGTCGGTAGTTGTTTTATCGTTAGATGTTGGTGCTTTGATCGGTAGGCTATTGGGAAAAGGCTTTGCTAGGAAATATTAGAAAACGCTTCAAGGATTTCAGAAAGAGAAAGGC
Source organism: uncultured bacterium (assembly GCA_966675205.1). GTDB lineage: Bacteria > Cyanobacteriota > Cyanobacteriia > Cyanobacteriales > Coleofasciculaceae > JBFLZA01. Next base: position 2,444 of record CBKWLJ010000289.1, on the reverse strand, counting down.
TGAACCAGCCCAGCTAGAGCAGCTAAAAACCGAGTTGTTGGCAGAATCAACTCCAGACTTACCCTATCTGATTTTGATTATCGGCTCTTGTGCAATCGCTACCTTTGGCTTACTTGCCAATAGCGCTGCCGTGATTATTGGAGCCATGATTATTGCACCGCTAATGCTGCCGATTCGGGGGTTAGCCTTTGGAGCTTTGCAAGGAAACGTAACCTTGTTCCGCAAGGGGTTGATGGCAGTTGCGAGCGGCACCTTACTAGCAGTGGTTCTGGCTTGGTGTTCGGGTTTGCTAGTTGGCATTCCCAGCTATGGCAGTGAAGTTTTGTCCCGTTCTGAACCTACCCTATTAGACTTGGGAATTGCTGTTGCGGCTGGCGGCATCAGCGGCTACGCCAAGATTCAGCCCAAAATTTCTGGTAGTTTGGCAGGGACAGCGATCGCAGTTGCCCTCATGCCACCTATCTGTGTCATTGGCTTAGGTCTTGCTCAAGCAAATTGGTCACTTAGCTTCGGGGCAACTTTGCTCTACCTAACCAATCTCCTAGGGATTACCCTCTCTTGTATGCTGACCTTCCTGCTTACAGGCTACACGTCGCTGCACCGAGCGCGGAAACCTCTCATTTGGACATTAGCTTTTACAGGTCTTCTTCTGGTTCCTCTAGGCGTAAGCTTTGCCAAATTAGTTAGGCAAGCTCAACTGGAAAGCAGTCTCCGGCAGGTGTTGTTAGACCGAACCATCACGTTTCAACGGGTGCAGCTAATTGCAAGCAATACAGACTGGGTGACCAACCCGCCTCAAGTCCGCTTGAACGTTCGCGCTAAGGAACCGATAACGCCCAAGCAAGTGCGACTGTTAGAAGATTTTCTCGAAAAAGAGATGGGTCAACCCTTCACCTTGATTTTTGAGGTTAGTCAGGTGGAAGAAGTCCGGCGAGAAGACCTGTAGGTTTGCTAGGAGATTTAATTGATGAAAATCGCGAGATTCTGGAGAATGGCATTGATCGTACTCATTGCAGTAGTGACGATCGCTCTCGGTTCAGCACAGGCGCAACAGGAACAGGCGACGGTACGCTTGGACGGACGCACGGTGTTCCGCGTTAGCGCTGTGGGTGATCAAGATGCAACAGCACGCGCTCGGCAAGTTGAGCGACGCATGGCTAGGTTGCTGGAAAATCCCAACGCGATCGCTCCACCCCAAATTCAACCAGCGGGTGCGAATAACTCCGAGCGCGTTATTACTATAGCGGGAGTGCCAATCGTTACCGTAACGACAACAGATGCACAGGACAATTTAACAACGGTTGATGCCCTAGCCAAGCAATGGTCGCAAGCTGTAGATACAGCAATCGAGCGTGCGAGTCAGCGGCGATTATCACCTTTGGCGCGATTTAGTACCCAAGTGCGATCTTCAGTTGAGACAGCCTTCGCACGACTCCTTGAATCAGCCATCACCATTATTCCTCGTGCCCTTGCAGCACTCGTGGTAATCGGCTTGTTTTGGGTCATCGCCGCCGGAGTTCGATGGTTAATGCGCCTCATTTTCCGTCACATCGTTGACGATCTAACCGTCGAGAATCTGATCAAACAGGTGGCTTACTATGCTGTTTGGACGTTAGGAATTATCGTCGCTCTCGATGCCTTCGGTTTTGACCCGCAGACGGTTGCTACGGGTCTTGGCTTAACCAGCCTTGCCCTTGGTTTCGCGCTCAAAGACATTATCTCAAATTTCATCAGTGGGATTCTACTTCTCGCCTTGCGCCCTTTTCGACTCGGCGATCAAATTGTCGTTGGTGACATAGAGGGAAACGTTGAGCGAATTGAATTACGCGCCACACAGCTACGAACTTATGATGGTCGGGTGGTACTCGTCCCGAATGCCGAAGTGTTTACCTCACGGATTATCAACAATACAGCCACTCCAGTGCGGCGCGGCAGCGTGAAACTGTTTATTGGCTACGATAGCGACCTTCAGCAAGCGGTGACAGTAGTAGGTAATGCCGCACAGATGGCAGAAGGCGTGCTGGAGGAACCTGCGGCATCCGTGCGAGTTCGCGAGTTAGGGCAGGATGATATCGTAATCGAGGCACGCTTCTGGACAGACTCCCGACGTTCTGACTTTGTGGAGACGCGATCAACTGTCAGAAAAGCCATTGTCGCTGCCTTGAAAGATGCTGGTATTGGTCTACCCGATCCTGATGTGCGTAAAATTATGCCGAGACACCCAGACAAATGGCAAACTGTCTTGGACATGGGAAACTCGACAAATGAGAGACCTGAAGGTTAACTACGCGAGCGAAGTTCTGCTAGGATTGATTATTTTTCTCGCACGGGTAAGGGAACTGGCTCCGTTTAGCTATTAATAGGGGGAGCTTTATTAGCAATGACTGTAAGTTTCCCAGCAGACCATATCGATACAATCAATATGATTACTACCATTTTTACGG
>CBKWLJ010000288.1:0-11629 GCA_966675205.1 uncultured bacterium | reverse complement strand
CATTGATACGAGCAAAAGAAGTAGCAGAGGGTGGCTTTTCAATAAATTGATTAGCTTGCACTGGCTTAGTCGCAAAGTCTGCTCCTTGTAAATCTGCTCCTGCCAAATTTGCTCCCCGTAAGTCAGCCGTACTCAAGTCGGTGTTGCGTAACTTCGCATTTTGCAACTGAGCATCCTTGAGATTTGCTCCCACGAACTTCGCTGAACTAAAATCAGCATCTCTAAGATTGGCATTGCTCAAATTTGCTCGAGAAAGATTTGCGCCTTGCCCATTCGCTTGACTCAAATTTGCAAAAGTCAACTCCGTTCCCACCGCTTTCACCTGCCCCAAGCGAGCTCCTTGTAAATTAGCACGGGCTAATTTTGCCTCTCCCAAATCTGCGCCAGTTAAGCTGGCATCTGCTAACATTGCTTGACGCAAATCGGCACTAATCAACTGAGCGCTACTGAGGTTTGCACCTTTGAGACTGCTATTGGATAAATTGGCTCGGTTCAAAGCTACCCGCATTAAATTGGTGGAATTGAGCAGGGCGTTTGTTAAATTGGCACTGGTTAAATCAGCATCTCTTAAATCAGCACCGCTTAAGTCGGCAATCCAATCATCAAAGGTGCCAAAGCGTCCATCTTCCCCTGGCCCGTAGAAGCGGGTATTGCGTAAACTGGCGTTGAACAACAGTGCAGAGCGAAAGTTAATACCGGATAAAATCAGGTTGTCTAGAACCAATGTATATTGAGCAATGCCACCGTTAACTTGACTTAAATTGGTGCGACTCAAGTCAATGTTGTGAAGTTGACCGGTGTAGATAGTGAGGATTTTTGCGATCGCTCTTTTTGTAGCACGTTGCCGCAATGCCACCAACTGCTCAGCACCGGATGTACCACGACGCTGTAAGGTTTCCAAGTCATTTTGCAAAGATTGGTTCAACCGTTGCAAAGGGACTAAGGCTTCTGGCCCTTTACTCACTAATGCTTGTTGAATCGCATCAATAGTTCCTGGCGTCTTTTCCTGCGCCAATAAATCAATCAGAAAGGGAATTGCACGGGCATCATCTAACCTTGCCAGTGCCAAAATTGCTCCTTGTCGCTCTTCTACTGCCTTGCCAGGAATCGAGCTAATTTGCTTCACCAGTGCCAGAAACACCTGATTATCCTGCTGTTTAAACTCTCGCCGATTAGCCTGACTTTGAATATAAATTTGAGTACCGACAAACGTCCCTAAAATCGATCCCATACTGGCAACCGTGACAATCAACAGCGTCAACCCTGGATGTCGGCGCATCCACAACCACAGATTAATGGGTTGTCGCTGGGGGGGTTTTGCTGTGAGAACAATCGTGGTAACGGTACGATTGGGACGTGCTCTCGTTTCTTCCTCTTCATCCAAAGGCGGCAATCCATCTTCTAGTTCTAGGGTGATGGTGGAATTGAGCCCCCCTCGAAAAGAATTGGGGTAGGATGAAGCGCTTTTTCGTAAATCCGCGACATAAGTGCCTGCCAATTTGTCGTGTAGGGTACGGCGTCGAGGGTTAAATAAGGAGCTAGCACTCTCGGCTAAGAGCATCAATCCTGCCAATCCCAGCAAAATTCCCACATCCGGAAAAGCACCCGTGTAGCGCCAGAGCAAATAAGCGGTTCCCACGGGTACTCCCCAACGTCCCACTGCCTCACGCCAAACGGCGCGAATTAAACCGGGAGGAGCTCCATAGGCTGTTACAACCTGAACTCCAAACCACCGTTTAGCTGTGGTTTGCCCGTTCTTCCCTAATAGATAAAGCTGCCAACCCGTTAGCAACACAGGCATCACTAACGCCCCACTCCAGAATAGATTGGTTATGGGAGCAACGGGGCGATTGAGTTGTTCCCGTAAGGGATAGCCTAGGGTTTTTGCGACTGCTTCTTCCGTAGAGGCGAGTACTGGATTCAACGGCACGGGTTGGCCCTTGTGGTGTTCTTTGGCATACCAACCAATGCTGTAAGGAATCAGTGCACTTGCTGTTACGAGTGAGACTTCTACAACAACAGCCGCAAAGCGCCGAGAAATCAGGGGTAAAACCCAGTGAAGTCGCAGCGGAATTGCTCGGCTCACCTCTTGATTATTTTCTCTTTTTATGCTCGGGTTAGCCATGTTCAACTCTCACGCGACGAGAATAGGGTTTGCAATTACTGGGGAGACTGGGGTGTAACGAAGAACTTATACACCAAGTACAGTATTACTCCTAAGATGGCAAGACTAATCAGGGAAGCAAGCAGTTGAAGAACGGTTTTTAATACGGAAAAGGCAACAAGCGCTGCAATGACAGCAACCGTCACTTTACCCGACTTGGGCAAATTGTTAAACCAATTGGCAACTTGATTGAAGGAAGATTGCAGTTGAGAGCGATTGACAAAGCGTCGCAAGGGTTGTCCGAGCTGAGTTTCTACCGAAAATCGAGGTTTTTCTGAGTTGAGTTGGTCTTCTAGCTCTTGCAGTTTGCGATCGTAGTCTCGATTGTTTTGAGGATTCATCTCTAAAACGGCTTTCACGAAAATGGAACGACACAACGAGGCAAGCGTCTGGAGTGATTGTAGCTTGCTCGGACTGGATAAAATTCCACAACTGGGTGAATTGAAATAGAACTGTAACGCGAAGTACCGAGAGTGACAGTTTGCAAACAGGAACAACAGCTCTGCCAAAATTCTAATAATTTTAGGACACTTATATATAGAAGGACATCAAAAAACGCCAGAGCATAGTCAGGTCAACATTCTTGCTCATCTGTTTTAGCAGAGCTTGTGAACGATTAATTCTAACGGCGTAGGCGTTGACCAAGCAGAGTGTAATACCGAAACTTCTTATCGGGAACCTTCCGAACTAACTCGCTCCTCCACACCCCCTAAGGACATTTTATTTCCTGGAAGTGGCACATCCCGCCCCGCTTCCTCCTTCCATCTTGGAATAGGATATTTAGCGGTCTAAAATCATGAAAATGTTCAAACACTGGATGATTGTTCCCACTGCCTTGGCGATGGTCTTGAGTAGTGCGGGTTTAGTACGCAGTCAACCGGTACAAATGGCACCGGGGTTTGCACCCGATCCGTTGACAGTTAACGGCACTTCTGGTGGATCAACGGCTAGCCAAGGTTGCGGCATGATTAACTCAAAACCCAATCATGTTTTAACTTTAAACGATAACTTTAATTACCTGCGAATTAATGTGCAAAGTACCGGGGGTCAGCCCACGCTGTTGATCAAAGGCCCCAATGGTTCTCCGACTTGTGTGCCTGCCGATAGTCTTTCTAGAGGAATGATTCAATATCCGGGATATTGGGAGAAAGGCATCTATTCCCTCTACATCGGAGATTTGAGTGGGGGGCAACATCAGTACACTTTATCCATCACTCAAAAACCTTAATCATGCATTCTTGCAAGTGAGAACCGCTATATCCGATGGAAAATCCGCACGCTCTAATTAGATGAGCGGCGGATTTTTGCATGATGAAAAGTTGGCGCGAGGTAACTATTGAGCAGGTGTTCTGGAAGCAGAGGGACGGTCAACAATTTGCAAGCGCTGCGTAATCATAGTGATGCCCCCTTCTCGAATCAATACTGCCGAAATCCAGTGATTGGCTGGTTTCATTGGGGCTTTACCCACCTTAAAAATTCCCCCCGCTGGCAGCAAATCTAAGTCAAATTTCGAGGGTTTGGTATAAAGATCGGGCTTAGTGGGTTCTTCTAAAGCCGCTCCTAGCAATAAGTCTTGTCCTAATGGCTCTTTAACAATGACATCAAAGTTAAATTGTTGACCTGGGCGAACCTGCTCAGGTAACTGCACGTCTATAGTGGGAGGATTCGCCCCTGACATTTGCTTGGTCGTTTCTCCCAAAATATCTTGTTGAATAATTTTTTGGTTTTCAAAGCGCTGACGCGATCGCAAAGTGGATTCGAGCCTCATGGTTAGGCCATCACTTTGCTGAGTACCTGTGATAGAAGTTACTGTTTCTGCAACAATACCATTACCCTCTTGTTTCCAATCTTTAATTTCTGTGCGGTAATTTAACTGAGGATAGCGTTTCCAAAGTTCAGTTAATGCTTTTTCTAAGGCAGAACGGTTTAAACCATCAGAATTTTTGAAATTGGCACTGTAGAACTGCATTACTGCTTGGACATCCTTGCGCGTGGCTGCTGCATCAATTTGCGCTAGAGTCTCTTTAAGCTGTGGAGGTGCAGTGTCGGGGCTTGCAGCGTGAACCTTAATCGCCAATCCGGCTGTTAAACCGACCGTTAACAGAAAAGAGATTGACCCCTTGAACGGGAGGGTTTTGGCAAAAAATTTCAGAGGCTGGGAGAATCTTGGCATAGCAGTGGCTCGATTTTGCATTAGGAAAATAATAGGAAATCGCTGAATCAAAAAATGCTTCTCAATCCTGAAACAGTAAGGAAATTATATTTTGTCAATTTACGACTGATTTTTGATTGTAACCGGAGGAGAGGCAAGAGCGATGGTAATTTCTTAGAGCATCTGACTGTTCACGAGAAGTCTCCCTATGAAGTAAAGCAGGTGGCGCAGAAATTACTCCCTTATCTTCCTCACCTCCCCTATCTCCCTCATCTTCCTCAATCTCAAGATCGTACTCTATCGAACTTAACAGCACTCGCCTTCAATTGCCACTAACTTAGATGACATAGCCGATCGCATCCGCTACTAGATCGGTAAGGGAAAGATGAGTATGTATCAGTCAAGCGATCGCAATCAGACACATTCGGGTAGCTTCCTCAACCTCACCAATGAGGAATTAAGGCAGGAAATTCAGGAGCCTAAACGAGCAGAAGACGCGCTGCACCTGCAAACTCAACGGGAGCGGTTGATGGTAGCCATTGCTCAACATATCCGCCAGTCTTTAGACCTTGATGAAATTCTTAGTACCACAGTTCAAGAAGTCCGGCAATTTCTCGTTTGCGATCGCGTTTTGATTTATCGCACTCCCTCAGATGGCACAGGACGTGTCATTACAGAAGCCTTAGCTCCTGGTTGCTCTGCCATTTTAGGACAACCTCTACCGCCAGAAATTTTTCCCCAAGAATTTCATCAATTCTACTACCAAGGTCGAATTCGTACTGTTACCGATGTTGAGTGCGATGAAATGTCCCCCTGTCTGGCGGATATGCTCAGGCAAATAGGAGTTAAATCCAAATTGGTTGTTCCCATTGTTCACGAAGAAGCACTATGGGGATTATTGATTGCCCATCAATGTGGACAATCCAGGCAGTGGCAACAGTGGGAAGTTAATTTACTCTCGTCCTTAGCGACTCAAGTAGCGATCGCAATTCAGCAAGCTGAACTTTATTCTCAGCTAGAAACCGAGTTAAGGGAGCGTAAACAGATACAGCAAGAACGCGATCGCTTCTTCAACTTGTCATTGGATATGCTGATGATCGGAAACCTTAACGGCTACTTCATCCATGTCAACCCAGCTTGGGAGCAAACTCTGGGGTTCACACCAGCCGAATTAACCACTCAGCCTTACCTTACATGGGTTCATCGGGCCGATCAAGCAGCCACTCAGGCAGTCAGCGATAAACTAGCGGCTGGGATTACCATCAAGTCTTTTGAAAATCGTTATCGTTGTCGAGATGGTTCTTACAAATGGTTGTCTTGGACGGCCGTCCCCTTTCTGGAGGAAGGATTAATTTATGGGGTCGCTCATGATATTACTGCTCGCAAACGCATGGAAGATGCCTTAAAAGAAAGCCAGCAAAAATATCAAACTTTATTTGAAATCTTACCAATTGGCATTTCAATTACTGACGAACAGGGCAATCTGCTGGAAGCGAATCCGGCGTTTGAAAAAATTTTAGGAGTATCCATCACTAAACGGCTGAAGCATAGCTCCAAATCAAAAATCGAAAATTTCCCAACTTCTGCATTCTTTCATGAGGACAATCTAAAATCTACAATCCAAAATCCCCAATTGGGTAACCAGGATACTCCTCCATGGCAAATTATCCAGACCGATGGCACTTTAATGCCAAAAGCCGAGTTTGCTCCCATTAAAGCCTTAACGGAAAACCGAGCAATTGAAAACCATGAGTCGGGACTGATTAAACCCAATGGAGAAATTACATGGTTAAATACCACTGCTGCCCCCATTCCTATCGCCAATTATGGGGCAGTTGTTGCTTTTGTGGATATCACAGAACATCAACAAATCGAAGAAAAATTACGTCAGAGTGAATTCAAACTGAAAGAAGCGCAACGCATTGCCCATATTGGGAGTTGGGAACTCGATATCTCAACTCAAAAAATTACTGGGTCAGAGGAAACCTTCCGTATTTTTGGTCTTGAACCCAGCCAATCGGAACCCAATTTAACTGAAAATTTTGACCAGCTGATTCATCCGGATGATGTAGGACTATGGCAAACCACAGTCGAGCAAGCAATTGTGAACCATCAACCCTATGAAATAGAATTTCGGATTTTGCGACTCGATGGTTGTATGCGATATGCGATGGCACGAGGAGAGGCATTAATTAATCAGCAAGGGCAAGCAATGCGGTTGTTTGGAACGATATTAGATATTAGCGATCGCAAACAAGCAGAAATCGCTTTGCAACAACAAGCTGAACGAGAACACCTTTTAGGACAGATTAGTCAGCGTATTCGTCAGTCTTTGAATTTGCCAGAAATTCTTCAAACGACAGTGAATGAAGTCCGAGAATTTCTGCAAACGGATCGAGTTATTATTCATCGCTTCCGAACCGATGGCAGTGGGCAAATTGCCGTAGAGTCTTTAGCACCGGGTTGGAGCTCTACTCTAGAATGGACTCTCAGCGACCCTTGGATTATTGATCGACAGTTCCAACAGCAGTCTCCATCTTTTAGTATTCAAGCGATTGAAGATGTTTGTGCGGTGGATTTAGCCCAGTATCACCTACAGTTATTAGCATCGTTTCAGGTCAAAGCTATTTTAGTAGTTCCCATCCCAGTGGGAGAAAAGTTATGGGGGTTACTGATTGCCCATCACTGTCAAGCACCGCGACGGTGGCAACAATGGGAAATTGATTTGCTTTCTTCTTTAGCCAACCAAATCAGTATTGCCATCAAACAATCGGAACTTTATCGTCAGCTAGAAGTTCAATTGGCTGAACTGCAACAGACGCAAGCGGCTTTACAACAAGCCAAACAAGCGGCAGAAGTGGCTAGCCGTACCAAAAGTGAGTTTTTAGCGAATATGAGTCATGAATTGAGAACTCCTCTCAATGGGATTTTAGGCTATGCTCAATTGCTCAAAAAAGATACTAATTTAACGGATAGGCAAAAAAACAATTTGAGTATCATTCAGCAATGTGGAGAACACTTGCTGACCTTGATTGAAGACATTTTAGATCTTTCCAAAATTGAAGCCGAGAAAATAGAACTCCTGCCTATAGAATTTCATTTTTCTAGCTTTCTCAAAGGGATTGCCGACTTGTTTCGCCTTCGTGCCGAACAAAAAGTAGTTTCCTTTCTCTATGAATTTGTTTCTCCACTTCCTCAAGGTGTGATTGCCGACCCCAAAAGACTGCGGCAAGTGCTGATTAATTTACTTAGTAATGCCGTTAAGTTTACCAACAAGGGTAGGATAACGTTTAAAGTTGGCTATTCGTCCAATCTTCCCTCCTTAGCAGATGAGCAAAGATTAATGACGAATGGCGAAGGACTCAGAACCATTCGTTTTCAAGTCGAAGATACAGGCATTGGGATTCATCCCAGTCAAGTCGCCGCCATCTTTTTACCCTTTCATCAAGTTTGCGATCGCAGTTATTCTACCGAAGGAACTGGACTGGGGCTGGCTATCAGTCAGAAATTAGTCCAACTCATGGATAGCAAAATTCATGTCAAAAGTACGTTGGGGGTAGGCAGCATTTTCTGGTTCGATGTCAATTTACCTGAAGTTTTAGGATGTGATGAACCGAGTTTATCCCCATCTATCCGATGTCTCGACTTCAAAGTGATAAAGCACAAACTGCTGATTGTTGATGACAATCAAATTAATCGCTCTTTTTTACGACAACTCCTAGAGCCTATAGGACTAGATGTTTTTGAGGCGGTAGACGGTCAAGAAGGTTTACGAAAAGTCGTAGAGTTCCAACCTGATTTAATATTAATGGATTTGGTGATGCCAGGACTAAATGGTTTAGAGGCTACTCGACAAATGCGACAACTATCTCAGTTTAAAGATGTGATAATCATCGCTATGTCAGCCAATGTTTTTGAGTCTACAAAGCAGGAAAGCTTAGCCGCGGGTTGTCAAGCTTTTCTGCCTAAACCCGTCCAAACGGAACATCTTTTCGAGATTATCAGGGTGTATCTCGGTATTGGAAGGTTTGACCAAGAACTTCAGTTTCCTGCTACCAAGGATGCCAGCTTCTCTCCCCCGTATTCTGTGCCTTTACTCCCCTCAGAACTTACCGTTCTCTACAAATTAGTTAAGATGGGCGATATTACAGGCATTCTTGAGCAAATTGATCAAATAGAAAAGTTGAATAGTCAATTTGTCACGTTTGCCACCCAAGCCCGTCAACTCACTCAAGAATTTAAGTTGAAAGAACTGCGGGAAATTATTGAAGATTATTTACAGAAAAATTGATGATTTGTTAACAAGGGTGCCGCAGAACTAAAATTATTTGATTTAATGAATTTATAAAGGTCTTTTGAATTATATAAAATGGATGATAATAATTCCGAAAAAGGCAGGCTCTTAATTGTTGAGGATAATCCAACTAACTTAAGCTTACTGTTTCAGTACTTAAATAAATTCGGCTTCAAAGTTTTTGTGGCAACTGATGGGATAACGGCACTTGAGCAAATCGACCTAACTCAGCCAGACCTTATCCTTTTGGATATAATGATGCCGGGAATTGATGGATTTGAAGCTTGTCGGAGACTTAAGGCTAATTCATTAACTCAAAATATTCCAGTCATTTTCCTGACGGCGCTTTCCGATACAGTCGATAAAGTACAGGGGTTCCAGCTTGGGGCAGTTGATTATATTACGAAACCGATTCAACCGGAAGAAGTGCTGAGTCGTATTCAAACACATCTGACTATCCGCAATCTACAAAGACAACTGCAAGAAAAAAACCAAGAACTGCTCCAAATTAATCAAAATCTAGAGCAACTGGTGAATGCCAAAACCAAGCAGCTCATCAACCAGGAGAAAACAGCCCTGATTGGGCGGTTAACTCAAGGAATTGTTCATAATCTTAAAAATCCGGTTCAAACGATCTTGGCTTATAAGCAAATTGCTGATTTAAAAGCAGAGCCAATTTCTCGTGAAACTCTTTTAAATTACATTCATAAAATGGCTGATGCAGCCCAAAAAATTAATCAAATAATGGACAGCTTGCTCCAGAAGCATAAATTAGATCAAACGGTTCACTCCACCTTAATGAATGTCAATCAAATTTTAAAAGATTTATTAGAACTGTTGAAAGCAAATACCCAATTTGAATGTCAGGTTGACAAAGAATACATTTTTGATGCAACGCTTCCAGAAATACATTTAGTTTATAGTGATATCTTTCAAGTTTTTGACAACTTAATCGGTAATGCCTTAGATGCGATGTGGAATAGGGAAAAACAAAATCTCACTCTTGTAACTAGACAGGACTCAGAATATGTATATATTGAGTTTAGAGATACAGGTCATGGAATAAAAAAGGAAGATATCCCCAAAATTTTTGACCCTTTTTACACATCCAAACCTGTTAAGGGTGAGGAAAAAAAAGTAGGCGAACCGATAGGCACAGGGTTAGGGCTTTATATTTGCTTAGAAATTTTACAACCGTTTGGTGGAAACATTTTAGTGACGAGTGAAGTGGAGAAAGGCAGCATTTTCACAGTGGTTTTGCCTAAAAAAACGGAAAAATTGTAGTAATTTAAGAGCGAACTCCTTAACGGGGAACAGTAGACAAGAATTGACGCAAACAGCAGACGCTCGTAACCTCGCTAGCGCACAACGAAAGAATGAAAAATTCTCTCTCCTGAATTCTAAATCCTGAATTCTGACACCTGACTCTCCAGACTCCTATTTTCAAGCTAGACACCATGAGCTGCGCTCACAACGAATGGATGAAATTAATCTCTCCTAGCCCCTGACTCCTGACTCCTGACTCCTATTTTCAGATTAGATTTAGTAATTTTTCTTCCCCGTCCCCTACTCTCCCCATCCCTCCATCTCCCAACCTCCCCAGCTTCCCCAGCTTTCGCAAATTTACCGGATAGGGTATGGGGAAAACAGGAGAAAATAGTTCATATAGAAGAAATTGGCTGGTTAAAGTCTCCAAGTCAGAGATGGTATATTCGCTAAGAAGTTATAACGAATTGTCAAACTGACTTGAGAGTAGAGCTGACCGTAGGAGAGAAAAAAACTTTGCATCACCAACCGATTCGATTGCTGATTGCGGCTAGTGGTACTGGGGGGCATTTGTTTCCCGCGATCGCTCTAGCTGATCAGTTGCGAGATTATAAAATTGAGTGGCTAGGTGTCCCCAATCGTCTAGAACGAGAGTTGGTTCCCGCTCAATATCCCATGCACACCATTCCAGTAGAAGGTTTTCAACAACGCTTTGGGCTTGGTACAGTCCGCATCTTCGGACGCCTTGCGGGTTCAATCTTGCAGGTACGGCAACTGCTCAAAACCGGACAATTTGATGGCGTCTTTACCACAGGTGGGTATATTGCCGGGCCAGCAATTATTGCTGCCAAGATGATGGGTATACCGGCGATTCTTCACGAGTCGAATGCGATTCCTGGTAAGGTGACGCGCTGGTTTAGTCCTTTATGTAGTGCGGTAGCTTTAGGATTTGAATCGACCTCGAAGTATTTACCCAAGGTAAAAACAACCTATGTGGGAACGCCGGTGCGCTCTAGTTTTCAGCAACCCCAAAAGCTGGATTTGCCTATTCCTGAAGACGTACCGTTAATTGTAGTGGTTGGAGGTTCCCAAGGTGCGATCGCAGTCAATCAACTGGTACGTCAATGTGCTCCTGCTTGGTTAGAATCCGGTGCCTGGATTGTGCATTTGACTGGGGAAAAAGACCCTGATGCCCAAGCAATACAGCATACTCACTATTTCTCGATGCCATTTTATAACAATATGGCAGGGCTGCTTCAGCGATCAAATCTTGCCGTTAGCCGTGCGGGTTCGGGTTCCTTGACTGAACTGGCTATCACACGAACTCCCTCCATTTTGATTCCCTATCCTTTCGCCGCAGAAGATCATCAAGCCTTTAACGCTGCTAGTTTTGCGAGTACAGGTGCGGCTTTGGTGTTTCGTCAATCTCAACTCACGCCCCAACTGCTAGAAAGTAAAGTGTTGCATTTACTCCAGTCTCCTCAAGTGTTAGAAGACATGGCTCAAAAAACGAGTTCTCTTGCTGTAACTGATAGTGCAGAACGATTAGCCAACTTGGTACGTCAGCAATTAGAGCAAAAGCAAAAAGATGGATGAATCATCTATTAGACTTCTTGCAGAAGTCGGAAATAGCGAACTCCTTAACAGGGAACAGTAGATAAGAATTGACGCAAACAGCAGACGCTCGTAGACTCGCTCCCGCTATGCTGCTATCGCACCATGCTACGCAAACGCTATCAAAAAAATACTTTTG